>CAJFQI010000021.1:2339-39760 GCA_904419005.1 Candidatus Avimonas faecium
TGCCTCGCCCCCGTTCAGGCCGAGCAGGCAAGGCTGCTCGGATATTCTTGCGTCGGCCTTACGAAAAGATCTCCCACACCGACGCGGGCCGCCCTCCCGAAAGGGAGGGCGGCTTTTTGCGATCCTGTTAATTGATTACAATAGTAAGATTCGACGTGTCGGCTCCACTGTAGTTGACCTTCGCCCCACAAATATCGTGAGTTGTGGTTCCCGAAACAGAGCCGTAGTTTTGGCAATTGGTGAATGTGGCAGTCAGGTTATAATAACCCATACCGCCCTCAATACCAAGCGCACCGCCGATACCGCCGGCTCTATCTTGTCCCTTAATCGCGCCATAATTTGTGCAGTTCTCAACGGTTGGCGCCTTATGATCTCTGCTATTCCCATAACCGGACAAGAAACCGACAATGCCTCCGGCACCGTAGCCGGATTTATCCGATACGGAACCATAGTTGACGCAGTTTGCAATAACCGTTGTTCCGTTTGCGTTGTACGCAGTACCAACAATACCGCCTACCTGCTGCCCGCCGTTGATATCCGCATGGTTTACGCAATTTTCTATTCTCACATCGCTTGTCACAACACAGCCGACAACACCGCCGGTATAATAGTTGCCTTCAACGCTGCCGGAAACCTCTACATCGCTAACGGAGCCTCCCACTATACGTCCGGCTAGGATACCGGCTCCATTTCCCGTTGTTTTAACGTCGGCATCACTGATGGTGAGATTTTGGATCGTTCCCCCAATGACATATCCAAAGAACCCCGCGTTGTTCGCCGCACTGTTAATCGCAAGATGAGAAACCGTCTTTCCGTTGCCATTAAAGGTTCCCCGGAATGGAGTGGCGCCGCCAATCGGTGTCCATTCCACCCCCTGCAAGTCTACATGGGTGTCCAGAGTAATCGTCTTCCCCTGAAAATTGTTACCCTGTGTGACAAGCTCTGCAAGTCCCGCGAGCTGTTCCGCAGATGACAGGGAAAATTCGTTACTGCTGGAATTGTACCAGGAAGTATCACTGGTGCCGTCCCACTCATCGATTTTATCATAATCACTGCCGAAGCCGTCTTCCTCATACGGAGTTTGTGTGGCAAACAAATTCAAGCCAAGTTCAATGGAAGGAACAGCCTCACTGCGATAGTTTGCCTCGTTGCCAACAGAGGTAGGCATATATACCACTAACGCGATGTATTCCGTCTCATCCGGTTTAAGAAGCTCCAGTTTATGGGTATAGTCCTTCAAGCCCTGTGCGGCTGCACCAACAGCATCCCATGCAGCTTCACGAGTCTCAAATTTGCTAATCTCGCTTTTGCTTTCTACCTGTCCAAACACAAGATAATCGGACAGCTTGAAGTCGCCACCGTTGACATTGGTCCCTTCGGTCTCGCCCGCCACATTGACCATCAGACTATACTTGAGGGCGAGTGTTCCGGCATTCGTCACTTTCAGATATACGGTCTGCGTATATCCCGGCTCCCAAAGAGCGTCGCTGTCAAAAAGCTCGGTGTTCCCGTCAACCGGCTGCCAGCTTCCATCGGCGGCGCGGTACTCCAGCTCCACATCCAGATTCCCCGCCGTGATCGTGTTCCGGCCGCTTGTCACACTGTCCGTAAACCACGCGAAGGTGCCGCCGATGAGCAGCGCACAGCACAGCACGACGGACAGGACGCTGGCAGACAGCGCTCTTTTTGTGCTTTTGCTTCTTGTCATTGCTGTTCCTCCTCCTTTTATTTATGGTTATCAATGATAAGGTGTAATCATGCGCCGCTACTTTTCTGTAACGGTACCATCGCCAGATTTGCTGTCATATGTACTATTATCCAGTATCGCCGTTCCGCCATTCATAACATTCAGCACGCCCTTAATCGTGGTGCCCTCCGCTTCCAACACGGCACCGCTGCCAACCATAACATTTCCGTTCACGGTGCAGTTGCGCAGAATAATTTTGGTGTCCTGAAGGCCCTCTGCCCGTACAGCATATGGTCCCTCTTTCGCAGTGCCATTTTTTGCAGTAATGGTCATATTTTCCAATATCAAAGTCGAACGGATGGCAACCACTGTTGCGCCGCTGCTTCCGGCAGATTTGTCCTTGATAATGGTCCCGTTGCTCAGTTTTGCCGTGTAATTGGTTTTGGTGCCTTCCAAATAGATTCCGTTATAGCCGCTTTGAGACTGTATGGAGATTATGTTGTTCCCCAGATTGATATCTGTGCCGTCCTTAATCTCCACAACCTTTTTGGTGCCAGGCGAGGATGAAAAGATATCGGTAAAGCTGGCCGAAATGTTCTCCGTCAGCAGAACCTTCTCACCGGCGTCGATCGCCGTCTGCATCTTCTCGGCGTCAGCAACCTCTGTGCGGCTCAGGATATCCTCCAGATCTGCCCATGCCTTTTCATCATAGGTATTATCAAAGCTGTCGCTCTCGGCAGCCGCCTGTGTTGCAGACACCGTCACATCAATGACAATATTCTTGTCCTGAAATTCGTTGCCAGCTTCTTCCTTCATATGTACCGCAAGCGCAAAATAATCGGTTTCATCCTTGACACCGTTTACGATTTCATCCAGACAGCCATTCGGCGCGGCGGTCATGGTGCCAGCCTTAATGTCTCCGGTCTGTGCGCCCTCCAGATTCGTCAGTTCTTCCCAGCTTGTTACACCAGTGAGATCTGCTGCTTTTTTGCCGTCCAGCACCGCGTATTCCAGTGCGCCGGCCAGCCCGTTGTCCGTAACATTCAAGAGAAGGTTATACTTCAGCGCAAGACTGCCCTTGTTCTGCACGCCGAGATAGACGATCTGCGTTTTGCCCGGCTCCCACAGAGTCGCATTGCTGTTCTGCGCAACGGTTGCATCCTTGAAGATATCGCCCTCGCCGTCAGCTATGCTGGTATAGGTGCCGGTCCCCTCCTTATCCATTATCAGATCGATTTCCAAATTTCCTGCGACAATACGGTTGCCTGTATTCGTCACGCTGTCCGTAAACCACGCGAAGGTACCGCCGATGAGCATTGCACAGCACAGCACGACGGACAGGACGCTGGCGAGCAATGCTCTTTTGGTATGTTTGCTGCTTACCATTGCTGCTCTTCCTCCTTTTTGATTTTTAACCATGACAATATGTATTCACGCTCACACGTGCTTACACTGCAGGGGATGAGGCAGGCCGCCGCCTTTTCCTGTTCCCACTGGGCCTCGATTTCCGCAAGCTGCTCCCGCTTATACCGCTTGAACAGCCCAGATGCGCACGAGAATCCGCAACAGGAAGGGCGGGAAGATGCAGACAATATCTCCCGGTGTGGTTTTAATTCCCCCACGCCCGGCAGCGTGGTTTGATATTCCTCCAGCGCAAAATCATAGGTCACGACGCTTTCGTCGCCTTCGCCGTAATTGTCCGGGTCGGCGGACTGGAAGACGGCGATGCCCCCGGCCAGGAGGGGGCCGGCACTTCTTCCGTCACGTGTGCCGGGGTTGTAAAATGCCGAAAAGGTACTGGGCTGCCCGCCCTCCCGCGCTGAGCAGCAGCAAAACTGCTAGAACAATGATGGCGATTTTCAGCCGTTTGGCCCTGGCCGGTTGTCCCTATTCTCCATAACAGGCCCGTCCTTCTTCCGCCTGTAACCTATAATCTTGAAGACCTATAGTTACATAATATTGATTATGTAACTATAGGCATAATACCTCTACATTCTATTTTCATTATTATATCACAATCTTTCCCGCTATGCAATCCACAAACCCGATGCCCCGTACGCATCCGAATTGTCATAGCCTTGAAATCAACGCACCATCTTCGCCCACCTCTACGGCGGCCAACTCTTCCTCCCGCTTTACAGGAACCGCCGGATTATGGATGGTTTTCCGGCTGCACAGGCAGTTATTGAAGAGCTTTCCCGCTCAGTCATAGCCATTGCCGGTTCCAAGCCATGAAAAATGAATCCGTCAAGGAGGCAATCCTTACTAGCCGATCGGTGGTTTCCTCGGCGGCGAAAAGAGCGGGGGTGTTTTCAATAGGTTCATAAATCTCGCATCGTTGTATTGATATTTCCTCCAGCTTAGTATAGGCAGCCATATGCACAGCTATTTCCTTAATTTTCTCATACAGTGTACCCTCTAAGCGATTTAAGATACTCTTTAGCTTTCTCTAAGATACCTTTTTTGATGAAATGTTTCTATAAAGAAAGACATCCGCATCCTTCTAAAATGACGATGCCATTTGCTTGTTCACAAAAAAATCGACAATTTGCTATATTATCTCTTCATTGTATAATACAATTTTGATTATGATCACTACGAGGCCGCAATACAAGACCGGATTACAAAACTCTCATTGGAATTTCCGACCTGTATGCAGCGAGGGCGCGGAGCGCCTGGATTTTGCGCAGGCCGTAGGGAAAGTGCAGGAGCTCCACCAGAAATCAAGCGGATGTCGGAGAACGGGATGAGCCAGCGGGAAGTAGGGACACGACTGGGGATGAAGGGCGGCAGGCCGATTCATACCTTGCTGAAGCGGGAGCGAAAGAAAGCCAAACAAGTCCTTTCCAAACAAAGAAGGCGCTTCAGGCAGCTGACTCAAAAATACGGCATTACGCCATCTATGTCAAGACGCGGGAATCCATTCGGGCCTCTACGGTGAGGCCGTTTTCCGGTTTGCGCTTCAAAATCCTGCAGGCCCGCATGAATACAAAAAAATTGGGTGACATCTTTTTGTCACCCAATTATGGTGCGGATAAGAGGACTTGAACCTCCACCGAGTTGCCCCGATTAGAACCTGAATCTAACGCGTCTGCCAATTCCGCCATATCCGCATTTATAAAATTGTAAGCGGCACGTTTTCTGTGCCCGTGTCCTGACGACGGATGTTATTATACCGAGCTTTCGGCCGTTTGTCAATAGGTTTTTTTAATTTTTCTTTCCCGCTGCGATACGCCGCATCGGGCAGCGGTTTTCAGCGCACTTTTTCAGCGCACTTATTAAGGAGCCGCTTCCCCGTTGCTTTTTTCACACCGCCGATTATAATAGGGAGAGGAATACCCGAGGACGAGGTGTAGACAATGCCAAAGCATAAGGCCGAAGACAGCCATACCATCTCCCAGCAGCTGGCCCGCTTTCAGCGTTTCCGCTATATTCTGGTACTTGAAGGGATCGGGGTCGGAGCCGTCGCCGGACTGGTAACAATCGCCTTCCGGATCACGCTGCTGAAGGCGGACGACCTCCTGCACGCGGCGTTGGATTTTGGAAGCCGCCATCCGTGGTTCATCCCGCTGTGGTTTCTAATTTTGTTGGCGGCGGCCGGCGCCGTAACCCTTTTGCTGCGGTGGGAGCCGCTGATCTCCGGCTCGGGGATCCCGCAGGTAGAGGGGGAAATGCAGGACCGCCTGCATCCATGCTGGTGGAGGGTGCTGCTCGCCAAATTTGCCGGCGGAGTACTGTCAATCGGGGCCGGTCTTTCCCTGGGGCGGGAGGGGCCGTCCATCCAGCTGGGGGCCATGGCAGGCAAGGGGGCGGCCCGGCTGGCTAAGCGGGACCGGACGGAGGAAAAGCTGCTGATTACCTGCGGAGCAAGCGCGGGGCTATCGGCTGCCTTCAACGCGCCGCTGGCCGGCGTCCTCTTCTCGCTGGAGGAGGTCCACAAGAATTTTTCGGTTGAGGTTTTGCTTTCCGCCATGGCGTCTTCAATCACTGCCGATTTCCTCTCCCGCAACGTTTTCGGGCTGAAGCCGGTATTCGATTTCTCCGCCGCGCAAATGATGCCGCTGCATCAATATTGGCTGGTGATCCTTCTCGGCCTATTGACCGGGCTGCTGGGCGCGGCCTATAATTTCTGCGTACAAAAGGCGCAGGATCTTTACGACCGGATACGGAGGCCCTATCTCAAAACCGCCCTGCCCTTCCTGCTGGCCGGCATCTTTGGCTTTACCTACCCCGCCGTGCTGGGCGGAGGCCACGACCTGGTTGGACAAATTACGGCAGGAATGGGGCTCGCCTCCCTACTCGCCGTATTCGCCGTAAAATTCCTCTTTTCTATGGCGAGCTTTGGGGCCGGCGTACCCGGCGGGATCTTCCTGCCCCTGCTGGTGCTGGGCTCCCTGGCCGGCGGCGTCTTCAGCGGCGTCCTTTCCCAGTGGGGGCTGTCCGTTGAGCTGCCCAATTTTGTGATCCTGGGGATGGCCGGGTTCTTTGCCGCGATCGTGCGGGCCCCGGTGACCGGGGTGATCCTGATCAGCGAAATGACGGGGAGCTTCTCCCACCTGCTGACGCTGTCCCTTGTTTCCTTGACCGCCTACGCCGTCGCCGACCTGCTGCGGGCCAAGCCGATCTACGACCAGCTTCTTCACCGCTTGCTGCAAAAGCGGGCGGCGCCCTCTTCCGGAGCTGAAGTGCCGGAAGGGCGAAAAGTGCTGGTAGAAACGCCCATCCATTACGGGGCGGCTGTCTGCGGGCGGAAAATCGGCGATATCCGCTGGCCGGAGCACTCCCTCATCGTCTCCGTCCGGCGGGGCGAGGAGGAATTGGTGCCGGATGGGGACACCGAGCTGCGCGCCGGGGATATCCTGGCGGTCCTATGCGATGAAAGCCGCGGCAGCGCAGTCTATGATGCGTTGGAGCAGCATTGCCGGGCCGTACAGCCAGAAATGGAAACCCGCAGATAAATAAAGGGCCCTGGGAGCGTGAGCGCTTCCAGGGCTGTGTTGTTATTTACCGGGGAATCAGCTGGTCTACATAATACAGGATGACGTCTTCCCGATCATCGGAATAGGCTTCCAGGTGGTAGATATTCCCTTCAAAGGTGAAGCCGGCATAGCCATGGTATTTTTCGTCGGAAATCCCCGGCCGGCCGGATGTATCGGTATAGAAGACCTCAACGCCCCGAATAGTGGTTCTCTTTTCCCCCGACGGCCAGACCGGGCTTCGGCAGTGGGGGAAATAAATGCTCAGATAAATCCATTCTCCCCCTTCATAGTCGAAGCCGCAGGTCAGGACGTCATGAAGGGACGGGTCGAGGAGGCCGTTTTCCCCATACCACAGGGTAACTTCCCCGTCAACCGCATCCTCCCAGTCCAAATTGGCGCAGAGCAGGCCGCCGCAGTATTGTTCCACCTCCTGCGGCGAGCTCATGTGGGTATACGCCCGCCCTTCCTCGGAATGATGGTCCCCTTTGCCGGGGACCTTTGGCATGAGCCCAATGTAAAGGGCCGCCGCTGCCGCCGCCAGGGCAAGGCATCCCAGGGCCGCCGCCAGGGCCTTCCCGTTCACCCGTTTCCTGCGGGGCGTATTCTTATTTGGGCGCTTTTCTCGGCTTGCCTGCGGATTGCCGCTCACTGGCCTCCACCCCTTTCCAATGCGGAGAAGCGGCGCCCCCCTTTGGCGCGGGGGACGCTTAAAAGCCTCTCCTATTGAAAGCAGTACATGCTTCCGATCGCCGCGATGTTTACCAAAGCCGCCGCAGGAAGCTTCCAGCCATAATGAACATAATAATCGGTTTTATCCAAAAACAAATCGGTCTGGCGCTGATATCCATAAGCGACCACAGCATGCATCACATTTCTGTCGGGATTATTTCAATCTTGAATACTGCAAAACAGTTCTACGGGCACGTCCTTCTCAATAAAACGGCGGACCGTGCTGTCGTTGAATACTCCCCAATAATAGGAATAATGATTAACGCTCATAATACAACATGCTCCACGGGAATCGTACCCTCTCCCTTTACGATTATACGCTATTTTTTGATAAAAACCAAAGCAGATAAAGTATATTTTTTATTTAAATATATTTTTGTAGATAAGCTTCCCGAAATTTTGTCGCTTCCTTCCCGCTCCCTGTCTCCCCTTTCGCCAACATTTCCGAAATATGCGGAATTTCGTCCTTTTTTGAAAGTTTTCCCGAGGAGTTGACAGGAAATCCCGGAAAGTGTAGAATGAATTTACGGCATCGGAAAGGGAGGAAGACGCCCCAATGATTGATGTGCAAACCGTGATTGACCGCATTACCACCCTGGCGCGCCGGCGCGGCGCCAGCATCAACCAGGTTCTGCGGGAAAGCCATTTAAATAAAAGCGTGCTGGACAATATGAAACGCGGCTCCATGCCTTCGGCGGACAAGCTGGCGGCGCTGGCCGATTATTTTGACTGCTCCGTTGACTTTCTCCTCGGCCGGATAGACACGCCCTCGCTCTTCCCGGCGGAGGAAAAGCCCGCCGCGGCGGTACCCGCGCTGACCGGGGAGGAAATCGCCCGCCTGCGCCAGCTGATCGGCAGATAAAGCCCGCCCGCGTCCGTTCATCCTAATATCCTCGTGCGGCCTCGGGCCGGAAAGGCAGGGAACGTTCATGATCTGTCCCAAATGCGGCAAAACCTACAAAGGGGCTTTTTGCCCCTCTTGCGGCGAAAAGGCCCCGGAGCCGGCTCCGGAAGCCCGCACCCCCGCCGGCGTAGAAGCGGAAACCGGCGGCAATATGGAAAAAGAATACCGGCAGGACGATGCCCTGCCGGCCTGCCGGCCCAGCCATTGGCTGCGCAACTCCCTGATCGCCGTGCTGACCCTGGCGCTGCTCTCCGCCGGGGCGGCGGTCGCCGCCCAGCAATACGGCGAGGCATGGGGATTCCGCCTGCCGGCGGCGGAATCGTCGGATTGGGGGAGCCCCTATGAGGAAACCCTCCCCAGCGGCCATTATGTGGTCGGGATTGATATCCCGGCCGGTACCTATACCATCCTTGCGCAGTCCGGGCAGGGCCGGCTGTTCACCGCACAGGGCGTCGTTGACGCGGAGCTGATCGCCGAAGGCGGTCCGGATACCGTCTGCGGCTATGATGGCGTTGTCCTGGCGGTCGGCGATACCATGACCATTACCGGGATGACCGTACAGGTCACCGGGACGGCCAGCAGCTCTACCTCCGCCCGCAGCAATACGGCGACCGAAACGGTCACCCTCGCCGTCCTCACCGGGGCGGAGGGCGCCACAACAGGCGGAACCACAGAGACTTCCGGGACGGACGGCACCGACGAAGGCGGCGAGACCACCGTCCCGCCGGAAACGGGGAAAACCGAGCCGGCCGATACCGAGCCGACATCCCCCACGGCGGCCCTTCCCGCCCCCACGGCTACGTTTATTGCCGGCAAGGATTTCCCGGCCGGCGTCTATTCGGTGGAAGTGCTGCGCGGCAGCGGGCAGGTTTCCGCCGGTTCGGTGGAATCTGGCGGCATCGATTCCGCGATGGCTTTGGAAGAAACGGACGGCGCGGTTAAGGAATTCCGCAACGTCAACCTGTCCGAAGGTCTGGAGCTGACCGTAACCGGCCTGGACATCCGCCTGGTTCCCAGCCGTTAGGCGGCGCAGACGCGGCAGGCGGCCTATCGCCCCGCCGTGAAGGGCTTTTCCGCATACAAAGGCGAGGCGCGCCAATTTAGATGGCGCGCCTCGCCTTTTCTATCCCGTTTTCGGCAGCGCTGCGCTAAAAGGCGACGATCACGCCGCCGTCGTTGGCGTACATGGCGGAAAGCGCGCCGGTCGGCACGAGGATCACCTCTTTGAGCGCCACGCACTTCTCAACCAGCGCCTCCTTTAAGGCGGCCGCCCGCTCTGGGCAATGGCAGAACGCCAGCACAAGGCGCACCGAGCGTTCCCTGGCCCCGGCCGTCAATTCCGCCACCACCTCCGTCAGCCGGTGCAGCGCATTGCGGATGCCGCGGGCCTTGGAGACCAGCTTGACGTCCCCGTGGCCGTTGTCCCCCATAATCGGGCACAGGGAAAGCACCGAAGCCAGCAGCCCCGACACCTTGCTCAGCCGGCCGCTTTTCACAAAGTTTCCGAGATCCTCAAGGACAAAAAGGGTGCGCATCTTGGCGATAAACGCATCCGCCAGGGGGATAATCTCGTCAAAGGCCAGCCCCTCATTTATGCGTTCATGCAGGAATAGGGCGAGCAGTACCTCCCCGGCGGAGGCGCTTTCCGAGTCAAACACATGGATTTTCTTTTCAGGGAAATCCTCCCGCACCAATTCCGCCGCTACCCGCGCCGCGTTGTAGGAGCCGCTCAGCTTGCTGGAAAGGGTCACGACAAAGCATTCCGAGGCGGTGCGCATAGGGGCGGCGTATTCCTCGGCAGAAGGGCAGGCGGAGCTGGCCCCCTGCTTGGAACGCGCCATATCCGCGATCAAGGCCGGCACATCCGCCGTTCCGTCGTCAAGGTATTCCGCGCCCCCGGCCACTGTTACCTTGAGGGGTGCAACCTCCGCCCGAAGCTGTTCCCTGAGCGCGGGCGTCAAATCGCAGCAGCTGTCTACAATTAGTCGGATATCGGTTTTTCCCATGGTTTTCCTCCCGGTTTGCAATGAGATGGATTGCGAGAAAATTCTGTTTCCAGCATCTCTTTACATAATTTTAAAAACTATATTACCACATATCCATCATTCCGTCAACTTCCCGCCATAGGGATGCTATTTCCTAAGGACGCCCCGCCGCCGCGGCCTGTCCCCGAATTATGAAGTACGCAGGACGCAGGCGGCGCGGCAAAGCCCGCGCAGCCTTGTCTGCGGGAGGGGACGGGGGATATCCCCCGTCAAAGATATCGCAGGATCGCGCTTTCCCGGCCCCTATGTATCCTGCCTTCCCATCCCCTTTCGCCGCCGCGCGCCTCGGCATGCGCGAGCCGGCAGCCCGCTTCCGCCCGTTATCCGGCATCCGGAAGCGACCGCAGGTAGGCTTCCGTCTCCGCCAGGGTGGGGAGAGCGGGGATCCCTCCTTTTTTGGTGGTGGTCAGGGAACCAACCGCGTTGGCAAAGCGGACGTCGGCCTGAAACGCCTCCCCGTCTTTGACGTATAAGCCCGCGTCTCCGCCCCGCTGCAGCAGGCGGGATAAAAAACCTCCGGTAAAGGCATCCCCCGCGCCGGTGGTGTCGATAGTTTTTGCGGGGAAGCCGCCGACGCGCACCGATACGCCCGGCAGGCCCCGCCCGCCCTCGGCATAGGCGCAGCAGCCCTCCGGCCCGAGCGTCACCAGCACAACCCGGCAGTCAAAGCGTTCGGCCAGCAGCCGCGCGCCCCTCGCCGGAGCGGTTTCACCGGTCAGGAACGTCAATTCCTCCTGCGACACCTTCAGGATATCGGCATAGGGTATGGCCCGCAGGATCCATTCCTTGGCCTCTCCGCCGTCCGGCCAGAGGCTGAGCCTCAGGTTCGGGTCGAACGCCACCGTCGTGCCGGCCCGGCGCGCCAGCACCGCCGCGGCAAGGCTCGCTTCGCGGGAAGGCCCCTCCGCCATGAGCACCGACGAAAAAAAGAAGATCCGCGCGCCTTCGATCGCCTGCCGGTCGAGTTCCTCCGGCGTGAGCATCGTATCCGCGCCGCCGTGGCGGTAAAAGCTGAAGGAGCGGTCCCCTGCCTCATCCAGATGGACAAAAGACAGGGTGGTTGGATGCTTCTTATCCATACGCAGGCCGTCCGTATTCACCCCGTTGTCCCGCAGAATCTCCCGCAGGGCGCGGCCGAACGCATCGTCCCCCACCTTGCCCAAAAAGGCCGTATCCGCCCCCAGCCGGGCAGCGGCGCAGGCCATATTCGCCGGGCCGCCGCCGGGATTGCGTTCAAACAGCGGGCTGCCGTTTTCGCTTTTCCCCCAGGGCGTAAAGTCGATCAAAAGCTCCCCCAAAGATACCAGATCTGCCATGGCTATGCCTCCTTGCCGAAATTTCTCGGCTTTTTTGAATGTTCCTCTGTCCCGCCAGGGGCCGCCCATGCTACAGCCAGGGCGCCTGCGCCTCTGGCCGGAGGCCGTCCCAAGGGATTGTCCCCTTGTGTGCCGCCCCATGTTCCAAACGGGCGGCGCGGCCCGAACGGCCTTAGAAAGCCGCCTGCCGGCTGCGGGGGAACAGGGGGATCAGCACCGCCTGCCCTTCCCCGTCTATCCGGCAGGCGACCCGCCCGGCGAGAACCGGCGCAGTTTCGCACGCCATCACCGCCGTGCCGTCCTGCGCATATATCTCCACAATCCCGGTATCCGCGATCAGCCGCAGGGAAAGCGGCTGATCCGGCGCGAAAGAAAACGACCGGTCGGCCAGCGCCGAAACGAACCGGCAGACGCCGGTTTTCCCGTCCGCCTCGAGCCGCCCGCAGGGCAGTTCGGCGGTCAGGCGGCCGCTGCGCAAAGCAGCCGCCAGCTCGTAAGCGCCCTCGGCCTCCGCACCGCCGCCGTCCAAGGCAAGGCGGGGGCCGCGCAGCCGCGCCAGCTCCCGCACAGGGCGCATACGCAGGCGGAGATCCGCGGTCAGGGACAGCTCAACCGGGAGCGCCATCATCCCGGTATAGGGCAGCCGCCCCTCTCCCCCGCCGGGCGGGTTCGGCGTGCGCAGCCAGGATAGGCTGACCGTACGTCCGTCCTCCAGGCCGGAAAAGGTCTGCGCCGCATAGGGCAGCAGGGTCACGCCGGGTTGGGGCGCCTGCCCGGGGGGATTGACGCTGCCTCCCGCGTAGGCGCAGCGGCGGGGGGCCTGCGGATAAAAGCGGGTGCCGTCAAACCCGCCCACGAAATAATAGCCGTCCGCCGTCCAGAAAACCCAGTGCCGGGAGCCGTCGTCCGCCGCCAGTTCAAAGAGGTCGGGGCACTCCCACGCCCCCGGCAGGCAAAGACGGCTGGCCTCCCGCCAGTGCAGGAGGTCGGCGGACCGGTAAAGGGCGAATTCCTCGCCCGAAAGATACAGGGCCATCCCATACGTTTTGGTCGGGGCGTGGTAAAAAACCTTGGGATCCCGCGCCCCCTCCGCCGCAGCGGGAACCATCACCCGCCCTGTTTTTTCCAGCCTCATCCCGTCCGGCGAGCCCACGGCCAGGTATTGTTCAAACGGCCGGCCCGCCGACCAGCGGTTGGTGCCGCCGGCAGCGGTGTAATAATACAAAACACGGCCCGGCCCATACCCCGCCGCACCGGCGTCGTCCCGCACCGCGCTGCCCGAATATATCGTCCCCGTCCCGTCCGGGTGCAGAACCGGGTCGTCCCACTGCCAATGCAGCAAATCCGGGCTGTGCGCGTGGCCCCAGGTCATATTCCCCCACACCACGTCGTAGGGGTTGTACTGGTAGCAAAGGTGGTAATTCCCCTGGAAATACACCAGCCCGTTCGGGTCGTTGATCCACCCCGCCGGCGGGGTAAAATGCAGGAGCGGGCGGGGGCAGGCCGGCGGAGCCGGCGGAGCGTCCGCGTCCTTCAGGCAGGCCGCCCAGCCGGCAGGGGCCCCTTCAAAACGCAGGGCGCGTCCGTGGTAATCGGCAGCCCGCAGGCAGGCGTAAAACCCTCCCGTTCCCTCAACCGGCGCGCCGGCTTCCGGCAGGGCGCAGGGGATTTCCATCTCAAACGCCTTCTCCCGCCCGCAGACGATCTCCACATGCCGCTTGGGCGCGTCCGGATGGACGGGAAGCCATAGGTAATCGCCTTGGACGATCCTTTGCTCCAACCCGGTCCCCTCCTCTTCTCTTCGCTTGCTGTGCCCGGATCCTTCCCCGGCTTCCGCCGGCGTATCCTATCTGGTTTCAGTATACCGCGATCCCCGGCGCTGTCAAGACGGGTACAAACTGTCACCGGGGACGCGGCGGGACGCCCTACGCTTTGACCGCGCCGGAGATCACGCCCGCAATGATCTGCCTTTGCAGGAACACATACAGCAGGATCACCGGCAGCGCCGTCAGGCAGAGGGCCGCCATAATGGCGCCGTAGTCCACCGTATAAGCGCCGTAAAAGGAGTAGGTGGAAAGCGGCAGGGTGTAAGCGCTCCTATTGTTGGAAAGGACCAGGCTGGGGAGCAGGTAGTCGTTCCATACCCACAGCACATCCAGCACCACGATGGTCGCGGTGGTCGGCTTCATCAGGGGGAACACCACCCGGAAAAAGGCCTGGAGCCGGCTGCACCCGTCAAGCATCGCCGCTTCTTCCAGGGACAGGGGGATCCCGCTGCGGATGAAGCCGTGGTAGATAAAGACCGCCATGCTCACGCCGAAGCCGACGTTCATGGCAATGAGGGTATACGGGTTCCCCAGCATGTGCAGCGTCCCGCCGTAAATCGACACCAGCGGGATCATAATCACCTGGAAAGGGACGATCATGGCCGCGATCATCGCGCCGAAAAACAGCTTGTTGAATTTCCAGTCATAGCGGACGAAAAACCAGGCGGTCATAGAGGAAATCAGCACGATCAGCGCGACGCTGGCCACCGTGACCAGCAGGGAATTGGCGAAGGAGCGGAGAAAATCCATCCGTTCAAACGCCTTGGTAAAATTATCCAGCGTCGCGCCTTTGGGGTCAACCAGGGCCAGGGGCGACTTCAGGATGGCGCCGTTGCTTTTGAAGGCGTTGACCACCACAAGGAAAAAGGGGGCCATATACAGAAGCAGCAGCGCAAAAAGCAGCACCGTTTTCACAAGGGCCCCGGCTTTTTTCCCCGGCCCTGCGCGCCGTCCCGTTTGATCCTGCGTCACGCCTCCACCTCCCTGCGCTTGCCGAGCACGACCTGGGTGATGCAGATGGCGGCGACCACCGCAAAAAGGACGAACGCCTCCGCCTGCCCCACCCCGTATTCGCGGGACAGGAACGCTTTGTCGTACACATGCATGGCCGCCATCCGGGTCGCGTTGTACGGCCCTCCGTCGGTGAGGGAAAGGTTCAGGTCGTACACCATAAAGCAGCGCTGGATGGACAAAAACAGGCAGATGACAAAGCTGGGCGCCATCAGGGGCAGCACGATCTTCCGGGTCGTCTGCCAGGAGGTGCAGCCGTCAATGCCCGACGCCTCCATCAGGTCGCGGGGGATCCCCATAAAGCCGGCGACATAGATGATCATCATGTAGCCGGAATACTGCCAGACCGTCACAATCACCATCGCCCAGAACGCCTTGGCAGGGTCCCCCAGGAAGGTGTTCGCAAAAAAGGGGATGCTGCCGCCCAGCGCCGTGAGCGCGCGGTTAAATACAAACTGCCAGATAAAGCCGAGGACGATCCCGCCGATCAGGTTGGGGGTAAAGAAAGCGGAGCGCAGGAAGTTCTGCCCCTTCACGCCGCTGGTGAGCAGATACGCCAGCACAAACGCCAGCAGGTTGATGAGGAAAACCGAAACGACGACATAGCGTATGGTCAGCCACAGGGACTGCCAAAACGCGCCGTCCGCAAAAACCGCCCGGTAGTTTTCCAGCCACACAAAATCCTTCACCTGGGAGATGCCGTCCCAGTTGGTAAAGGTCAGGTACAGCCCGTAAATTACCGGGACCACGACCACGGCGCTGAAGAAAAACAGCGCCGGAAAGCCGAAGGTCAGGAACACCTTCGCCCTGCCCAGCCTGGTTTTTTCGCCCATAGGAACCACCTTTCCGAGAAAACTTGCACGCGCCGCCGGTCATTCCGCCTGTATGGGGGAAGAGGCGGGGCGCCGCCGGCGGGACGCTACGCCTTGCCCTTCCAATACGTTTCAACGGCGGAGGCCAGCCCTGCGCGGTCAATCCGCCCCGCCAGATATTCCTGCATTGAGCCGCCGAGCGCCGACCAATGGTCGGACGGCACGATTGGGCTGAACGCAATTTTCCCCTCGGCCACATAGGACTTCACGGCCTTGCTTAAGGGGTCCGCGGGCTCATTGGGATTATTGTCAAACGCCGGGACCATATTCAAGGTTTCCACCACCTGCTTCTGCCCCACGGGATCGGCATACAGCCAATTCAGGAAATCCTTGGCCATCTGCTGCTCCTCCTCGGTGGCCTTCACCCGGTCAATCATAATCTGCTTGGAGCCGGCGCCCACCAGCGTCGTATTGGCAAAGTCCTGCGCGTCGTTGCCCATCGGCAGCGGCATCAGCCCGAATTCCGCCGTGGAATCCTCGTCAAGAAAGGCAGCCATGTTCGGCCACGCCCAGTTGCCGTTGTACCAGAACGCCACTTCGCCCTCCACGATATAGGAGGGATCGACCGCATAGTCGGCCGCCATCGGGTCCGCCTTGCTGATATTGTTCGCCTTCAGCAGGTCAAAGGTATCCATCAATTGGTTGAAGCGGGTGTTTGCCGCCACATCCGCCGTCCCGGCGCGCAGCTCGTCCAGAAAGGCCTCCCGGCCCTCTTCGGTGTCGGCCTGGGCCTCGTACAGGGTGCCCAGGACGTGGGAACCCAGGGACCAATCCTCTTTGGTGACCGCAACCGGGGTTTCCATCCCGTTGGCCTTCAGCTCGTCCAGCAGTACCCGGAAGGTCTCGTAGGTGTTGTACGCCGCCGGGTCAAAGGAATGGCCCAGCGTTTTCTCAATCGCCGTTTTGTTGTAAATCAGGCCCTTGCCCTCAACCCCCATGGGGAAGGAATACACCTTGCCGTCCAGCGGGTAGGTCTGCCCGCCGGCATCCTTGGCCCATTCCTCGTCCGACAGGTCGAGCGCCTTTTCCTCATATAAGGCGGCGACGTCGCTGATATCAAGCATCGCCAGGGTGGGCGGGTTCCCGGCGTTGTACATGGAGGAGATCGTGGCAAAGGGGGAGGAGCCGGTCGGCGCGGCGGTAATCTCCACCGTGACGCCGGTCTCCTCTTTATACAGCTCCGCCAGATCCTCAAACTCCGCCTGGATCTCGCCTTTGGTATTCAGCATGGTAATCCTTTTGCCGTCGTCCTTGCCGCCGCAGCCCGTCAAAGCAAGGGACAGACCGGCGGCGAGCAGCGCGCCAAACAAACGCCGTTTCCTTTTCATCCTGTATTTTCCACTCCTTAGCCGGGGCCGGGCCCCGCTGTCCTCTGTATATGGTCATCCAACTGAAAACGCGTGGGTCTTCAGGTCGGCGTGCAGGGTCAGCCGGTGCTGCCCGTCGGTGCGGGTGATCACCAAGCCGTGCTCCCCTTCCAGGGAGACAAGGCATTCCCCGCGAAAGGCCGGATGGGTGTTGCGCAGGTGCATGAGCGCCTGCAGCTTCTGCACCACCGGCCGCCGCGTCTCCCGCGCGATCTCGTCCAGGGTATAGGCGTGCCGGTTGATATCCCGTCCCTGCCGGGTCGCTTCCAGCCGCTCAATATCGTTCGCCCCGGCCAAAGCGCCCACATAGTATACCTGCGGGATGCCGGGGGCGAAAAACTGGATCGCGCGGGCGAGCAGGTACGCCGCGTCGTCATCCCCCAGCGCCGAATAATAGGTACAGTTGATCTGGTAGATATCCAGGTTGTTGTACGCCGCGGTGTTGTAGCTCCTCTTGACGTTGGCCCCCTCGGCAAACAGATGCTCCTTGGTCTGCTCAATCTCGCTTTCGCTCAGCAGGCCGGCCACGTCAACCACGCCGATGCCGTCGTGGGTGTCCAAGGTGGTAAACTGCCGGCGGGGGCAGATGTCCAGCCAGTGCTTCAGCCGCTCCCCCCGGCCGGTATACAGCGCATGGAGCACCAGCATCGGCAGGGCGAAATCGTACACCCAATACCCCCGCCGGGCCAGCTTAAGCTGGATCGTATAATGCTCGTGTATCTCGGGCAGAATAGCCACGCCGTACGGCTCCGCCGTCTGCCGGATCTCCTCAAGCAGCCTCCAGATCTCCGGCTCCACAAAAAAGCAGGACGTATCCGGCTTTTTGACCGCATAGGCAAAGGCGTCAAGGCGGATAATCGCCGCACCCCGCCCGCACATCCCCTCAATGGTATCCCGGATAAAACGGCGGGTCAGGGGCTTGGACACGTCCAGGTCAATCTGCTCCGGCCCAAAGGTACACCAGATATCCTCCGTGGACCCGTCCGCGAATTCCGCCGTAATCAAAGGGGCGCGCGGCTTGCGCTTATAGATCTTCTCCACCTGCTCGTCTGTCGGCGCGCCGCCCGGCCAGAAATCCTTATACCGGATGAACAGGTCCTTATAGGGGGAATCCTCCTTGCGGCGCAGGAAATCTTGGAAATAGGGGGAGGAACGGGAGATGTGGTTGACCATGAAATCAAACATCAGGGGATGGTCGGCCGCGAGCGCCCGGATATCGTCAAAATCGCCGAAGGCCTCATCCACCTGGTCATACCGCAGGGGGGCAAAGCCCCGGTCGGCGGACGAGGGGAAGAAGGGCAGGATATGCACCCCGTCGACCGTCCCCTTGAAATACCGGTCCAATACGACCTTCAGCTCCTTCAGGTTCGCCCCCAGGCTGTCCGCATAGGTAATCAGCATGATTTTGTTGCGGAATTTTTCCTTCGTCAACCCAACCCCGTCCTTCCTGCGGCCGCGCTTGCTCCGCTTGGATTTTCAAAAGGGCGCCGCGCCGGGGCGGCAGCCACACAAGGTAGCATTCCCGAATCCCGCCCGCTCATACCTAAAAAATCAATCGGCAAGGCGGCCGCCCGGCGGGACGCCTGGAAGGGACACCATGCGGCGCCACCACGGCGACAAAGGCGCTAGCCCGGTTTTTCCAAGAAAACGGTTGCATTTCCCGCCGCGTCCCCTTATAATACTAATCAAGGCGGCGCTTTACCGTCCGCGCCCCTGCAAGACGACGGCTCCACGGCCGGAAAGCACAGGACGGCGAAAACGGCAACGGATCTATAGGAGGACTGTATCATGGTAATCACCAAAGACAGCGTCATCGGCGACGTTCTGGATTTTGACCGCACCACCGCTACCTATTTTATGGAGATGGGGATGCACTGCCTGGGCTGTCCCGCCTCCCGCGGCGAGACGATTGAGCAGGCGTGCGCCGTCCATGGCGTGGACTGCGAGGAAATCGTCAAAAAGCTCAACGAGCACATCGCCGGCAAATAAGTCCGGCCAGTTTCTGCACGCTTCAAAAAGGCGGCGCGCCCTGCCTGGGCAGCGCCGCCTTTTTCCTATCAACATAATTATGGAAAATCCCGGCCATGCCGGCTGCCGCCCCGGGCGGCCGGCGGAAAGGAGGCATCCGGAATGAATCCGCACCGCTTGAACCCCCGCCTGGCCCTGTGCGCCTCCCTGGTGCGCCGGGGGCGCTGCGCCGCCGACATCGGTACCGACCACGGATATCTGCCGGTTTACCTTGTCCGTGAAGGAATCTGCCCCCGCGCCATCGCGGCGGACATCCGCCCCGGCCCGCTATCCCGCGCCATGGAAACGGTGCGGCAGGCAGGGCTGGACGGCCGGATTTCTCTGAGGCTGGGGGATGGGCTCGCACCGGTGCGCCCGGGCGAGGCGGACGACATCATCATCGCCGGGATGGGAGGCGAAACCATCGCCGGCATCCTGGCGGCCGCCCCCTGGTGCCGGGACAGCCGCTACCGCCTGGTTTTGCAGCCGATGACCAAGGCGGAAGAACTGCGCGCCTTCCTCTTCGCCAACGGCTATGCTCTGGAAGCCGAGCGGGTGGCGCAGGAGGGGACGCGGCTGTATACCGTATTGCTCGCCGGCTATTTCCCGGAAAAGGCGGCCGAACAGGCCGGCCGGCCCGCCGCCGTCTATTGCGGCGGCATAGACCCCGCCGATGCGTTGGGGGCCGCTTATCTCCTCAAGCAAGCGGAGCGTCTCGCCGCCGCGGCCGCAGCCTGCCAAAACGCAGGCGAAGCTGGCCGCGCCGAGGCGCTGGAGCAGGCTGTGCGGCTTATCCGGCAGCGGATGCATTCCCCGGCATAGTCCAGGCGGTACGCCTTCCGGCGTGCGATCTGCGCTGCCGCGTGTTTATGCCTCTTAACCGCCCTTTTCCTATGCCATGGAGTCTTGCCGGCTTCGGGGACGAGCGGACGCTGGTGGCCGGCTGTGCAGCCGCCTTGGCGGAGTACGAGGAGCCGGAGGCTCTGAGCTTTACCTGCCCTGATGGCCGGATGGCTGGCCTCCCGCACGGAAACGGGAGCAGCGGATACGGGGAAAGATAGCCCGCGTGAGAACCGAGGGAAAATCCCCGGGAGAAGCGCCGGCTGGTGTGCCCTCCGGCCGGGCGCCGGCGCGGGGCTGGCGCTGGTAGGCGTTCTCCTTTTCCTTTGGCGCAGGAAACGGGGCGGCGGCAGCTGCGCTAAGCCGTAACAGCGATCAAAGCCAAGAAACCCGGAGGGGCGCCCCTCCGGGTTTCTTTCATCAAGGGATTTCTATGTTTTCTGCCGGGCACCCCGGCGCTGCTTCGCCCGGGCGAAATCCGCCGCCTCCCGCAGCCAGCCCCGCACCTGCTCGTCCACCTGGGACGGTTCCGCCAGGAGCATATGGTGGGTAAACCGGCCGGGATAGGGTTCGCTGACGGACAGGATCCGCGGGTCCCTTTCGGGACGGCCCAGGCCGAAGCTCAGCGCCAGGCACGGCTCCGGCCGCCCCTTGATCCGGCGCAGCCCGCCTTGCCTGGGGTCCAGCGGGAGCCATACAAAAGCAAACTGCAGAGGGCGGCACCCCTCCGAAGGGCCGATGCGGAACGCGATCTGGGTCTTCTGCACCGTCATAGAGCCGCCCGGCCCGGCAGCCTCCTCCATCGCCTGCCGCGCCGCTTCAAACAAGGGAAGCGCCCAAGGCGCCCCGGCAAAGAAACGATCCACCGCCAGCCGCTCTGCATCTTCCAACGCCTTTCCCTCCTTGCCTCCCGCCGAAACGGCTAATTCACGGCATCCGGAGCCGACATCGCCTCCAGCTCGTTCTGGAGCTTCTCCCATTCCTCCATCAGCTCCTCCAGCAGCGCATCGGTGCGGCCGAGCTCTTCGGTCAGCTCGAGCACCTTGCCGTAGTCGGCGGCAACCGCGTCGTCCGACAGCTGCTCGTGCAGGGATGCCGCCGCAGCTTCCGCCTGCGTGATGGCTTCCTCATTGCGGCGGATGCGGGTCACCAGCTTCCGCCGGGCCGATTCCTGCTCCTTGCGGAGCTTGTAATCGTTGACCTTGGCCGCCGGGGGAGCGGACGACGCCGCAGCCGGCGGCTTGACGGAGGCCGCTTCCTTCTGCATCTCCTCGATATAGGCGTCGTAATTTCCGGGGAACACCCGGCAGCCGTCCCCGGTCAGGCGGATGACATGGTCTGCCATCCGGTTGATAAAATACCGGTCGTGGGAAACGATGAAAAGGGTGCCGTCGTAACCCGAGAGCGCGTCCTCAAGCGCTTCGCAGGATCCGATATCAAGATGGTTGGTCGGCTCGTCCAGCAGCAGCAGGTTGTCCCGCGCGAGCATAAGCTTGAGCAGCAGCAGCCGCGCCCGCTCGCCGCCGGAAAGCTGGGATACCTCCTTGAACACGTCGTCCCCCCGGAACAAAAAGGCGGCCAGCGCGTTGCGGATCTCGGTCTGCGTCCGGTCGGGATAGGCGTCCCACACCTCGTCAATCACGGTTTTGCGGGGGTTCAGCCCCTCCTGCGTCTGGTCGTAGTAGCCGATCGTGACCTTCGCGCCCAGCCGCACGCTCCCCTCCAGCGGCGCGTACTGCCCGTTCAGGATCTTCAGCAGGGTGGTTTTCCCGCAGCCGTTCGGCCCCAGGAGGAACACCCGCTGGCCGCGGCGCACGCCGAAGGTGACGTTCCGGAACAGCGGCCGGTTAGGGAAGCCCATCGCCAGGTTTTCCGCGTTGATGACCTCGTTCCCACTGACATACCGGGCGGTAAAGTCGAAACGGATCACCGGCGCGTCGCTTTCCGGCTCCACCAGCTCCTCCTTCATGCGGTCAACCATCTTCTGCTTGCTTTCCGCGGTGCGGATGCTTTTCTCCCGGTTCCACTGCCGCAGCAGGGCGATGTTCTCTTCAATCCGCTTGATTTCCCTTGCCGCGGTCTTGTAATGCTTTTCCTCAACCTCCCGTTCCTTCTCCCGCAGCGCCTTATGGAAGGAATAATTCCCGTTGGACGCATACAGCCGCCCGTGGGCGAGCTCGAGCGTGCGGGAGGTCACCTTATCCAAAAAATACCGGTCGTGGGAAATGATCACCGCCGCGCCCCCGTAGCCGCGCAAAAACTCCTCCAGCCATTCCACCGACGGGATGTCAAGATGGTTGGTCGGCTCGTCCAGCAGCAGCAGGTTGGTATCGGACAGCAGGAGGCGGCCCATCGCGGCCTTGGACCTCTGCCCGCCGCTGAGGGACGAAACCGGCTGGGAAAAAGCCGCCTCGTCAAAGCCGAGGCCGAGCAGGGTCGCCCGTACCCGGCTTTTGTAGGTCAAGCCGCCCGCCGCTTCAATCTGCTCATTCAAGCGGCTTTGCTGCTCAATCAAGGCGGCGTCCCCGCTTTTTTCGCCGGCCAGCAGGGCGTTGACCCGCTCCCACTCCCGCTCCATCGCCATGACGGGGGCGAAAACCGACTCTACCTCCTCCCAGAGGGTGCGGCGGCTGTCCGAGCAGACATGCTGTTCCATATAGCCGAGGCGGGTTTCCTTGGAGCGGACGACACCGCCCGCATCGGGGGTATATTCCCCGGTCAATAAGCGGAAGAGGGTGGTTTTCCCGCTGCCGTTATCCCCCACCAGGCCGATTTTGTCCCGCTCCCCCACCTCAAAGCTTACGCCCTGGAAGAGGGTGCGGCCGCCGAATTCCTTTTCCAGATTGGATACCGATAACAAAGCCATATAATTCCAATTCCTTTATCCGTTCCGCCTTTTCGCTTAGCGGCTGAAATGCAGCAGCAGGAGCCAAAGGGCCGCCGCTGCCAGCAGCCCCAGGCCGACCGCCGCCAGCACCTTAGCCGGGCTGACCGGGCTTTTTCCGGCCGCCTTGCCCGTCTCGCCGTTAACTAAGAAGCGGTAAATTTTCTGTTTATAGGGATAGGACGCCATCCAGACCGGCAGGAGGATGTGCTTAAAGCGCACATCGGAAAAGCGGTGGTCATACTCCATATCCCGGTAGCAGTCGTAGCCGCAGGCCGCCTCAATCCGGGCCTGCATCTCCCGCTCCATCTCCGGGCGGACCTGGGCGAAGCCCTCCCCCAGCCCCACGTCGTACCGTCGGGCGCTGAATCCCGCCAGATAGGCCGGATGATACCGGCGCAGCACTTTGGTGCTGAAAGCGCCCAGCTTTTGCAGCAGGGACGGCTCCACCGCTGTGGAAGCACAGGCTGCCCGGTCGTCAAACGTCAGGGTGAGGAAGCCGGAAATAGGATACCAGCGGATCTTGGTGACGGTATAGGTCTGCGTCCGGCCGTTGACCCGGCGGGTGCGGGTGACGGTATACCGCCGGCCGCCCTGTCCCCGGTATCCGGTGTCAAGGCGGGCGTCATAGGTCCAGAAGGGCAGGTACACGCCGCTGATCCCCTCCGGGAGGCTGGCGGTGCGCTGAAAGTCCCTCGGCGCCCAAAAGCGCTTCCTGGCCCATTGACGGAACAGGCCCTCGGCCTTCTTTTTGGATATCCGGAAAGGCATCAGGGTTTCGGGGAGGATACCCCTGGTCTCCGCATCCTGCTGCACCACATAATGCCCGCCGCAAAAAGGGCAGCGCACCGTTACCGCCGCGCCGTCCACCACCATCTTGGCGCCGCAGCCGGTGCAGGCGACCGTCCTTCCCCCGCCGGCATCCCAATCGGGGGCGCTGTATTCGTCCGTCTCGGGATTATACAGATATTCCGGCGCCTCCAGCTCGGGCGCGGGAATCGGCACGGTCCGCCCGCACTGCCCGCACAGCAGGGCCTGGGTGTCCGGGTCAAAGGCCATCCGGGCCCCGCAGCCCGGGCAGGAAAAGCTGTCCGCCGCCGCGCGGGCAGCCGTTGGATTCTGATCTGCCGGCATCGCCGATTCCTCCCTCTCTCTTGCCGCCTTGCCGCCGCGTCCCCGCCTCCTGCGCTATGCCTGAGGCCGGGGCTCGCCGCAGCTGGAGCAGAATTTCCCCGTGACCTCGGCCCCGCACTTCGGGCAGGTCGCGGTCAGGCGGGTCCCGCAGGAGGAGCAGAACTTTGCGCCCGGCGCGGTTTCCGCCCCGCATTCTGGGCAGAGCGTGCCGGTCGGTTTGCCGCAGTGCGGGCAGAATTTGGCGCTCTCGTCTATCTCTTTGCCGCAGGAGGGGCATGCCTTTTTCGCCGGGGCGGGAACCACCGGCTGCGCGGGGGCAAAGCTGCCGGCCATGGCCTGGCCCACCTGGGCCCCCGCGCCGAAGCCGACGCCCATCCCGGCAAAGCCGCCCGCCCCCTCGTTTTGGGCAAAGTCGCGGATTGCCTCCGCCGTCTGGTACTGGGTATAGCGGTTTAAGTCGCCCAGCACCCCCATCGAGGTCCGCTTGTCAATCGCCTTTTCCACATTCTCGGGCAGGGAAATGTTCTCGACAATCAGCTTTTGCAGCTCCAGCCCCATTTCTCCGAAGCTGGACTGCATCCTCTTGCGCACCTCGGCGCCGATTTCGTCGTATTGGGAGGCGATGTCAATGGCCGGGATCTGCTTTTCGCCCAGCACATCGGACAGGCAGGAAACGATCTGCCGGCGGAGATAGCCGGTCAGCTCGTGGGTGGTAACGGCGGACAGGGTGCCGAAAATCTGGCGCAGGAATACCTCCGGCCGGGTCACGCGGTAGGCATATGCCCCGTAGGCCTGCAGGCGGATCATGCCGAATTCCGCGTCCCGCATCAGCACCGGGTTTGACGTGCCCCATTTTTGATCGGTGATCAGGGTGGTGGCGATAAAATATACCTCCGCCTTAAAGGGGGATTTGAAACCGTACGGCCAGGATTTCAGCTTGGTGAGCAGCGGCAGGTTGCCCGTTTCCAGCTCATACCGCCCGGGGCCGAAAATATCCGCGATCACGCCTTCGTTGACAAAAACGGCGCACTGTCCCTCCCGCACGGTGAGGCTCGCCCCCATTTTGATCTCGTTATCCTGCACGGGGAACCGGAACACCACCACGTCGCGCGGCAGATCCGTCGCCTCAATGACGTCAATAACCTGGCCCTTGATAAAATCAAACAACCCCATACGGCTTTCCTCCCATTCTCTCCCATGAGCTCTTGTCCCGACCGGCCCGCGCCTGCTTTTGTCCGCGCGTCCGCCCTTCCCGCCTCCCGCGTGCAAACCGTACCGTGCCGAGCGGCGGAAATCCCCGGCAAAGCGGGCGCCGGCGATTCGCTGCTTCATTATACCAAGAATTCCGCCCGGTTTCAATGGCCGGCGGCGGAAAAGCGGTTTGCATGAGGCGCGCAAATATGATAGGATAAGTATAATCGTGCCGCCGGCCGGCGGCGGAAGGGGGAAACAGCGCCCATGCGCGTGATCAATATCGGCGGCGACGCCTATCTGTATCCGGAAGGGATTTATTCCATGGAGGATTTTGTCGCCTTTGTCAACCTGAGCGGGAACAAATTTGTCCGGATGCGGTGCCTGTACTCGGACAACTGCGTGCCGCCCTACTTTGTGCGGGAGGACTGCGGCACCTGCTACGTCAACTTCTCCGCCGTCCCGATGATGGAGGAAGCGGAGATCACCCTCCTGTCACGGGAGGAATACGACGCCCGGCTGCGGGAGGTACTGCCCCACTGCTGCCAGGGCTGCGTGGATTTCGACGAAAACGAGGACGATATTTTGGAAGGGCGGCGCAACTACGTCGGCCTGGACGGCTATTGCCCCTATTACCAGGCATACTAGGAGGAGCGGCCGTGACGGAAAAAACGGTTAACGCTTTTGAATCCGCGGCCCCGCAGGACGTCCCGCCGGTGATGCTGCGCCCTTACCGGCCGGAGGACTGCCCGGCGCTGCTGTCTGTGTTTTACCGCGCGGTCCACGAGGCGGAACCGGGGCACGCTGCCTGCCAGGACGCGTACAGCCGCGCCCAGCGGGACGCCTGGGCCCCGCTCCTGACCGGGAGGAAGGCCGCCGAACGGGAAGCCGCCTGGGCGGCCTCCCTGGCTGCCCACACGACGCTGGTGGCGGAGGAAGGCAAAACGGGGGCCTCCGTCGGCTTTGCCGACCTGGACGGGGAACAGGGCTACTTGGACCGGCTCTACGTCCTGCCCGTTTTCCGCGGGCAGGGGATCGCCTCGGCCCTTGTGGAGGCCCTGGAACAGGCCGCCCGTGCCGCCGGCCGGACGCGGATCTTCACCCATGCCTCGCTGACCGCCCGCCCCTTCTTTGAGCGGCACGGCTATCGGGTCGTCCGTCGGCAGACGGTGGAGCGCCTGGGCGTGCCAATGGAAAACCTGGTTATGGAAAAGGAACTGTAACCGTCCTCCCCCCTCACTGCCGGCCGGATGCGCCCTGAAGCGGCGCCGGCCAGCCTCCCCCAATGCAAAAGGGCCGGCGGAACCGGCCCTTTTGCCGTATGCGAGGGAGCGTGGCACCGCCCCGGTGAGGAAACCGCTGCATTGCCTTGCAAAAAGCGTGACCCGCCGCTCAAAGAATCGCCTGCTGTACCGCACATTGCCCGGGATCCGCCGGCGTTTGCGATTCCCGTCCCACCGCAGCTCGCCGTCCGTAAAACGGCAGCTATCAACCGTGAGGGAGGAACCCTGTATGCTTCATCACCCGGCACCGTCACCGGAGGCTTGCCCTCCCGCAGCGCCGATCCCGCCGTCCCCCTGCCGAGGCCGGAAAGGCTTGGCCGCTGCGGGAGGGCCGCTGGCCGCCTTTTTCCTAACCGGAGCGGTATGGGCTGCCGTGCTGATCCTCTTTCAGGCCGCGCCCTTTGGGGAGCGCTCCCTGCTGATCACCGACCTGGCGCAGCAGTATATCGAATACCATACCGCTCTGTACGATGCGGTTCGGGGCGGCGGGAGCCTGCTGTACACCTGGAACGGCGGGTTGGGGATGAACTTCGTCGGCCTGTTTGCCTATTATCTTGCCAGCCCGTTTACCGGGCTGATCCTGCTGTTTCCCCGGGCGCTGCTGCCGGAAGCGGTGCTGCTGATCCTTTCCCTCAAGCTCTGCGGCTCCGCGCTGACTATGGCGGTCTTCCTGCGGCAGGGCGCGGGGGTCCGGGGGCCGGCAGGCCCGCTTTTTGCCGCTTTTTATGCCCTGTCCGGCTATACGGCCGCATTTTTCTTCAACCTGATGTGGTTTGACGCGGTCCTCCTGCTGCCGCTGGTGCTGCTGGGGGTGCGGCATCTGGCGGATACCGGACGGATCGCCCCGCTTGCCGCCGCCTATACGGCGCTCTTCCTATCCAATTATTATACCGCGTACATGGCCGGCGTCTTCAGCCTGCTGTTCCTGCTGGCCCTTTGCTATATCCGAGGCGATTCCCTGCGGGACGGCCTGCACCGGGTCCTCCGCCTGGCAGGCGCTGCCGCGATCGCCGCGGGGCTGGGGGCGTTCCTCCTTCTTCCCGCCTATCTGGCGCTGCGGGAAAGCCAGGGCGGCGCCGGGCTGGCGCTGGGCGGCCTCAGCCTTGCAGTGGATCCCTTGACCCTGCTGAGCAAGTTCTCCTTCGGCGCCTACGATTCCGTCACCGGCACCGGGACGCCGAACCTGTACTGCGGGATCCTGGTGATGGGGCTGCTGCCGGCCTGCCTCCTCCACCGCGGGATCCCCCGGAGGGAAAAAATCGCCGGCGGGGCGCTCGCCGGCCTGCTGCTGCTCTGCATGATGGTGACCCCGCTGAATATCCTTTGGCACGGCGGCCAGCCGCCGGTCTGGTTTCCCGGCCGGTACGCCTTCTGCCTGCTATTCCTTCTTGTTGCGGCGGCGGCACGGGCCTTTTCCCGGCCGCAGGGGCTGGAGCGCTGGCATATCCTGGCCGGCTTCGGCTTTTCCGCCGTGCTGATGCTGGCCGCCAAGCTCCCCGACGGGCTCTTCCCGGGAGTGGCCGCCCCCTTCCCCGGGCGGCTGGCGGCCACCCTCCTGCTTCTCTCTCTGTACGCCGCCCTCCTGCTGCTGTACAAGGGCAAGCGGCGTTTTATAAAAAACGCCGCGCTGGCGCTTTTAGCCGTGGCCGTGCCTCTGGAGCTGGCGGGCAACACGCTGGCCACCCTCCGCTCCCTGGACGAGGAGCTGGGATTTCAGGCGCGCAGCACCTTCGCGTCCTATCTGGAAAAGACGGAAAAGCAGGCCGGGCAGGTTGCAGCGCTCGCCCGTGAAGAGGGGGAGGCCGGGGCTTTCTACCGGGTTGAGGACCGCACTCCCTACAATCCCAACGACGGTCTGGTCCGCGGCTTGCCCGCACTCAGCCACTACAGCTCGCTGTCCCGGCGGGAAACCTTCCGCTTCCTAAAGAACCTGGGGCTCGCCGTCTCCTCCGGGGATAAGCTGCTGCGGTACGGCGGCTCCACCTCGGCGCTGGATGCCATACTCGGCGTGCGGGCGGTGTTCGCGCCGCAGGAGCTCCGCCCCGGGATGCAGCCGGCCGGATGGGGCAGCGGGCTGAGCGAGGCCCTGTGGATCAACCGCAACGCCCTCCCCCTGGCCTATTTTTCAGACGAGGCGGTGCTTTCCCTTTCCGCCGAGGCAAAGGAGGGGCCTTTCGCCTTGCAAAACGCTTTGTTTGCCGGGCTGGGCGGGGAGGCGTGGGAGGACGCCCTCTTCTACCGCCCTCTCTCCGCGGAAATCCGCTGCGTCGGGGGCGCGATGGCGCCGCTGAAAGAGCCGGAATCGTCCCCGGCGCCCTTGACGGCCGCGGTTTCGGTGACAGAGGACGGCGCCCGCCTGGAAATCGCCATAGAAAACCCGGACAGGCAGCATGTCCTGCTCTATTTGGCGAACACCCTGCCGGAAAATTCCCCGGTCTATGTGAACGGCCGGCCGCTCAACGGCTATGGCGAATGGATGGTCCGCGGGGTTATGGACCTGGGGGAACAGCCGGCCGGCACCGTCAAGGTTTCCATCCCCCTGTCGAAAAGCGGCGCTGAAATCGGCGAGGTATGGGCCGCCGGCTTTGACCAAGCGCTGTTCGATTCCTTGATCGCCGCGCTGCGGCAGGGGACGCCCTCCCGGCTGGAGGTCACCGGCACGGAGGTTTCGGCGGAGATCACCGCGCCAAGGGATGGGTTGCTTTTCACGTCCATCCCCTGCGACGAGGGGTGGACCGCCTGGGTGGACGGGGAACCGGCTGCGGTGGAAAATGTGGCGGAGGCGTTCCTCTGCATCCCCGTCAGCCAAGGCGCGCACCGGGTCACCCTCCGCTTTTTCCCAAAGGGCCTGGCGGCCGGCGCGGCCGTAAGCGGGCTGACCGCCCTGCTCTGCACGGCGGCGGCCCTTTGGCGGCGCCGGCAAAAAAAGCGGGCGCCGGCGGGCACGGATATCCTTTCGGCGGATTTCCCCGCCGGTCAAAGGTAGGGCTTGCCGCCGCGGTTGGAATAATATACCTGAAACAAATGCGGCCCCCGGATCATGGCCCTTGCTGCGGCCAAAAGGGCGACGAAGGACGGATTGGGGAAGAAACGGTAAAATTCCTGCACGCCGTCGTCCCCCTCGATTTCCGACTCTTGGAGCAGCCCATAGCCGCATAACCGCCGGGCGATCCGCTCGGCATCCTCTTCCGCCAGCGAAAGCTCCCGTTCCAAAAAGCGCCGAGTAAAGGGCTTGCCGTCCCTGCCGTAAAGCAGGAACAGGGCGTCCAGCACCTTCGGCTCCCCCAGCAAGGCAAAAAACACCGTATAGTCCTCCTTGGGCAGCAGGCCGCTCCTCCATCCGCCCTCCGGTTCCGGCATCAGCAGGAAATACGGCAGCGCGGCCGACAGGGAAAAGAGGCTTATGCCGCTGGGAAACAGGATCTGCGAATAGACGTCCGGCTCCTGCGTCCGTACGTCCTCCCAGGAGAAGTCCTCGATCCGCGCCTCTCCGGACAGGGCCTTTTCAATGGCCCAGCAATAGTCGATCGCCGTTTGGAAGCGCCGGTCCTCCGGTTCCCCGGCAATGTGCTTCGCCATCTCCTCCTTCAAGCCGCCGTAGTCCGCGGCACGGCGTCCAAACAGGGTGTCAACGGCGACGCCGAAAAAATCCGCGACCGTCGGCAGGAGCTCGGTATCCGGCAGCCCGCCGTATAGCACAACCGATGGTTGATAACCGGGGTGCAGTAATCCTGCCGAAAAAGCGGGAGGGGAAAACGACTATCGTTTCCCCTCCCGCCCGGACTTTTCGCAAGTGATGTCCTCAAGCTTCCGGTTCATCCAGCCGCCGCGCCGCCCGGACCGCCCTCTCCCACAGCAGGGGCTGGATCTGCGGATAGGTGTTCGGCAGGGGCAGGGCGCCGTCCGGCGCGGGCAGAGCCCGCACCTCGGCCATTTCGCTCGGCGGAAGCGCCTCCCGGCGGGACACGCGCGCCAAAAAAAGCATCCCATAGTTCGGCTCGGCCTGCTCCGGCCCGTCGGCGCCCAGCACGGAATACACACACAGCGGAATCAGCTCCGCCTCGCACGCGCCGGTTTCCTCCCACAGCTCCCGCCGGGCGGCGTCCCGGATGTCCTCCCCCGGCTCCCGGTGGCCGCCGGGCATTTCCCAGGTTTGGCGGCGGCGATGACGGCAGAAAAGCCACCGCTGCCCTTCCTGCGCGGCGATCACCGCGTATTTGAGGCGTTCGTTTGCTACCGCATCCAGCGGATGAAAGGCCACCTTGACCAATAGAATCCCTCCAGTCCCGGCTTCCGCGCCGGTTTGCCGTCCCGCGTCCCCGGACCGCTCTTCTTCCGGCGCTGCGGGGGATGTGAAGTCCCGCCGAACGGTATTCACTTCCGGCGGCCCAGGCGCTTGGCCATCAGGATATCCGGCCGGCCGGAGCCGTTGGCATCCGGCACCACGCCAATAATGGTATACCCGCATTTTTCGTAAAACGAATAGGGATGCCCCTTTAAGTTGCGGATATCCCGGATCTTTTCCCAAAGGTTTTCGTACAGGTCGCAGCCGGAAAGGCTGGTCGCCCCCGTTTCGTCGTCCGTCCCCAGCATCATGGTGAGGGCGCCGCGGGCCTTTGCCGCCCTCTCCATCGCGGCGACCAGCCGCTTGCCGATGCCTTTGCCCTGCTCCGATTTTTTGACCACCAGCGGATGCAGCTCCCAGACGTTTCCATCGTAATCGGGCAGCCCCCCTGCCAGGCCGACGACGTTGTTTTTCTCGTCAACGGCGATCAGGCAGACCCGGTTTTTCGCCAGCAGCGTGCCGATTTCCGCCCGGGCGATCTCCATGGCCGGCCACGCCGCAAAATTTTCCACCAACAGCTCCGCCGCCTGCCGCCGATGCCGGCGGTTTTGCGGATCCAGCGCAATAATCGTTACCATATCGTCCCTCCTCCTTTCGCCGAGGCCTCCTCCGACGCCGCACCCGGCGGCGCGGATGCTCCTGCCGCTCCGCCGGAACCGGCCGCGGCTCTGCGTCGGGGACTTTCCCGGCGCCGGCGGGGACCCATCCCCCGCAGCGCAGGCAGCGCCGGGCCCCGTCCGGCTCTCCGGGCAGGGGCAGCTCCGCCCCGCAGGCCGGGCAAAAAAGACGTCCCTGCTCTTTCAAGCGTTCCAGCCGCTGCTTTCGCAGCAGCCGGCCCGGATACGCCGTGCGGTAATCGCGGCCGATGCCCGCTCCCCCGCTGTCTGCCATACGCCGCCTCCTGCCATCGCCGGGGGAAGGCGCGTTCCGCGCCCTTCCGCCCGACGTTTTTCTCGCATAACTGTATTATACCAATCCCGCCGAATCCTGGCAAGGCGTTCCGGCCGGGGAAAGGGCATCCTCCCGTACCGGACAGCAGCGCCCGCAGCGGCCGTTGAAAGGGACCTGAAGCCGCCGGCAATTCTTATTTTTTCTTAATCCGGAATTTGGGGATACAAAATCCATAAAAAATATAGTATACTAAAAAGCTGTAAGCGCTCCGTGCCAGCCAGGCATGCCTGCCGCGGAAGCCCTGGAATTGCCGTGTATTTCCCGAAAAAGCGAGGTTATGCATTGATGAAAAAACAAACGCCCCGATCGGCCGCCGCAGCCAGGCGGAAAAAGCGCCTGTGGAAACGGCGGATCGCCGTGATCGCGCTGCTTCTGGTCATCGTCCTTCTGCTTGCCGCAGTCGGATGGCTTCTCGTCCGCGGCTTAACCGAAGCGGTTTCCACCGGCGACGAGCCGGTATCCGGCTCGCCCTCCACTACCGCAGCGGAGACGCCTACCACCACCGCCAAGCCGACCTATCCCACCATCGCCGTAACCGCCCCGCTCACCACGCCCCGCATCGTCCTTTATGATGTTACGCACGATACCGTGTTATACAGCAAGGATGCGGAGGAAAGGTGCTACCCGGCCAGCCTGACCAAGCTGCTGACCGCGACGGTGGCGACCGAGCTCTGCGGCCCGGAGGAGGAATTCACGGTGGGGACGGAGCTGTCTCTGGTGCAGCCGTTTTCCAGCTTGGCAAATTTGCAGCAGGGGTACCGCCTGACCCGGGATATGATCCTTGACGCTCTGCTGCTGCCCTCCGGCAATGACGCCGCTTATGTGATCGCCGCCCATCTCGGGCGCAAGATTGCCGAGGACGACACGCTCAGCGATGTGGACGCGGTGCGGGTATTTGTTAACAGGATGAACGACGAATTGATTGAAATCGGCGCTACAAGCAGCCATTTCAGCAATCCGGACGGGTATTATTCCCCCGATCATTATACCACCGCTAACGACATGCTGCTCATCGCCAAAAACGCCATGCAGTACGACAACATCCGCGAAGCGGTCTCCAAGACCTCGGTGAGCTACGTCCTGCCTTCCGGGCAGAGCGTCTCCTGGAGCAACTCCAACGAACTGATCAATCCCTCCAGCCCGTACTATTTTGAAGGGGCGACTGGGATGAAGACCGGCTTTACCAACGAAGCCGGGCATTGCGTAGTGGCCAGCGCCACCCGCAATGGTGCGGAAATGATTGCCGTCGTCATGGGGGGCTTGTCCGCCGACCAGCGCTGGAGCGACGCGGTCGCCCTGCTGAACGAAGGCTTTGCTGCGGAGGCATCCCATCAGTAACCGATGGGATCAGCAGTCGAGAAAGCGCCGTCCCCGGGGATCCCCGGGGACGGCGCTTTTCTGCGTCTATCCTTGTGTGCCTGCGTCCTCCCGCCCGTTCCTCCGGTTCCAGAACCCGGCCGGTCTTCCTCAGGCGGCAGAGGGTACGCCGCATACACCCTTTTCATCATCCCGCGATCCAGCGCAGGCGGGTTTTCCTCCCTTATTCCTTATCCCGCGGCTTTTTCTTTTCCTTGCGCCGGCGGAGATAGCGCGGCTCGTGGGTATAAACCGAGATGTATTTGCGGATTGAAAACAGGCCCAGAAGCCCGAACGCCATCCCCGCGGCCAAGCTGCCGAGGAACTGCGGCAGCCCTACCGCCGCCACATAATCAACGATGGCGGCAAGCACCTCGCCGAGGCTGGAGCCGCTGCCCCAAAACAGCGAAAAATAAGAGGACAGCTCCGCCCCCAAAAGGGCGCAGAAGGAAAACACCAGGATACAAGCGGTGGCAAAGCCGGTATGATGGGCGCCTTTCAGTAAGCGGTACCCAAAGAAGGATGCCGTGCTTACCAAAGCGCCCAGCCAGACGGAAAACCAGCCGCCACCCACCAGCAGCCAAGGCAGGGCCCCTACCAGGGCGCCCAGGAGGGCGCCTGCCGCCCCGCGGAGATAGACGAACCAAGGCTCCCCATAGTCCTCAAACCGCTCATCGTAAGCGGCGCCGACGTTCTGCAATGCCGCCTGGGCCGCCGCGTCCAACAGGGCGGGAACCGTTTCCCCTGTCGCCTCCCAGCCGGCAGGGAGCGTCAACAGGATCCCATAGCGATACGGCTCCGCCGTAATGCCGGGATAGGTCCCTTCCAGCCGCTTGGCCAGCGCAGGAAGCTGCTTTTCCGGTATGCTCACCGACATTTCCAAGCAGGCCGGCTGTCCCTCCGCAGGGAGGAACAGGAGGAACGCGACCCCCTGCACCACGCCCGATACCGTATCCTTTTCCGGATCGCCGCGGTAGCCTGCGGCCTGCATCGCCGCTTGCATTTCCTTGGTCAAATCAACCACTCCTTCGGCGGCCGCCTTATTCTAAAGCTGGCCGGAGCCCCGGCCCATTTCTCTTTTCCAAGCGTTCTGCAAAACCGTGCAGCAGCCCTTGCCGGCGATATGGACACGCGTTCTTTTCCAAAGCACGACTGCTGAAGCCCCGCGTGGCCTCCTCCCCAACGATGCCGCATCATCCAGGAGGCTCCGGCATCTTATCCGGGTCCAGCAGCATACGCAGCGCCGTCCGATGGGCGAAAACCCAATTCTGCCCGCGCGTGGCCCATTTCCGTATGGACGGGCAGTTCCGGCCCTGCGTCTCGCTCTGGAAGGCCACCGCCTCCATCCGCACGCAGAGGCGGTCGCCAAAGTCCCGGACGATTTCCCGGTACAGCGCTTTTTCCCCTTGCGCGTAAGCCAGCAAGCCCTTACTGAGCCGCGTCAGGCTCTCCTCGTCATCCCGCCCCGGCTCGCCGAGCTTCAGCCAGAGCCAGCAGGCAAAAGCCACATCTTCCCACCGCCTGCCGTTATGGCAATGGTCCCAGCCCACGATGGCGCAGGGCAGGCTGCCCAAATAGCCATACGGCGGGTCAAACAAAACGTTCTCCGGCGATAGGTTGTGGTGGCAGACCACGAACTCGCCTTCCCGCCCTCCGGCGGCGCCAGCGTCATGCATCCGGCGCAGCAGGCGCATAAACGCCAGAAATTGCTTTTCGGAAAAGTCCGCCGCGCTGGGCGGCGCTTTCCCCAGCGGCAGCGCGTAGCAGGCCTCTCCCTCGCAGCCAAGGCCTAAAAATTCCGGGCACGCGCAAAAGCCGTTCTCTCGCAGGCGGCAAAGCGCCGCCCGCTCCCCCGGCCGGTCCGGTTTGCAGACCACCATACGGCCGTCATCCAATCTCCTGCCAGGGACGGGGAAATCTCCCGGCAGGGGGCCTAACCCTACTTTATCGCTATCCATATCCCTCAAATTTTTCACGATAGTACGATCTCTATGGCAAAGAGCTCCCTGGCCTCTTCCTACTCTATCCCTGCCGCGCTTCAGCGTGCCGCAGCAAAGCCGCATCCGCCGGCCGCCAAGAAAAGGGCGCCGGCCGGCATCGGCCGGTCGGCGCCTCTCATACGGCGATGGAACAGCTCAAGCTATTCGGTCGCTTGCCGTCCGGAGCCGGGGATCACGAATTCTCTTCGTCCTCGTGATGGCATCCGCAGCCGCACGCGCCGTCTTCGCAGTCGTCGCAGTCCTCAATGTCAAATTCCAGCTTTTCGCCGCAGTTCGGGCACTCAATGGAGCCTTCGAGGAGCGTCTCCTCATCGACACTGAATTCCTCTTCGCAGTTGGGGCAGGTGATGTCATAAAGATCGTCGCCCTCGCAGCCGCAGCCGTCCTCATCCTCTTCATAAAAGTCGGATTCCAGCGAATCAAGATCCTCGTCAATCGCATCGACCTGCTCGGTCAGCTCTTCGGTGTAATCCTCAAGGCTTTCCAGGTCGGAAGCCATATCGTCGAGCACATCAATAATCGCCTTCAGCACCTTACCCTCTTTGGTGGAATCATCCACGCCCAGCCCTTCGGCCAGCCCCTTCAGGTAGGATACCTTTTCCATCACAGTCATCTTGCGAATCCTCCTTTACATGCTTTCATGGTTCGTTCCGCACCGCGGCGCGGATATGGCACAACAGGGGAGTACAGCGGAGCAAGAGATTCCGGCCGCTTACGCCCTTTCCATATACTCGCCGGTACGGGTGTCGATCCGGATCATCTCGCCCTCGTCAATAAACAGGGGAACGCGGATTTCGGCGCCGGTTTCCAGCGTGGCGGGCTTGGTGGCATTGGTGGCCGTATCGCCCTTGAAGCCGGGATCGGTCTTGGTGACCTGGAGCTCCACGAAGTTCGGCGGCTCCACCCCAAAGACCTTGCCCTTATAGGAAGCGATCTTGCACACCATATTTTCTTTGACGAACTTGAAGTTGTCGGACAGGATATCCTTGCCGATCGGCACCAGCTCGTAGGTTTCGGGATCCATGAAATAGTACAGGTCCCCGTCGTTATAGGAGTATTCCATCTCCTTGCGCTCCACATACGCGGTGGGGAACTTATCCGTGGGGTTGAAGGTCTTCTCAACCACCGAGCCGGCGATTACGTTGCGGATCTTGGTGCGGACAAACGCCGCGCCCTTGCCCGGTTTAACGTGCTGGAATTCAATAATCTGATATACGTTCCCGTCCATTTCAAAGGTAACGCCGTTGCGGAAATCCCCTGCAGATACCATTGTTATACCTCCATATGCTTTCACTCACGAATCCATTTGCAAGCCGCGCCGGCGCAGCGGGCGGATGAACTGCAAAGTCGTCTTTAATTTTACCGCATCCGGGCAGGTTTTGCAAGAGGAATTTCATCCGGACTACAGCACCAGCAGCTCTTTCGGCGATTTTGTCAGATTTTCACAGCCCGTCTCTGTGATGCTTGCCATATCCTCTATCCGCACGCCGAAGCGGCCGGGCAGATAGATCCCCGGCTCCACCGTGACCACGCTTCCCGCGCGCAGGGTTTCCCCGCCGCTGCGGGGGGAAAGCCGCGGCTCCTCGTGGATTTCCACCCCGACCCCGTGCCCTGTCGCGTGGCCGAAATGCTCGCCATAGCCCGCCTGCGCAATCACGTCCCGCGCGGCGGCGTCCCCCTGCGCACAGCGCAGCCCCGCCCGCAGGACGGACAGCGCCGCACGCTGCGCCCGCAGCACCGTGTCGTACACCCGCCGCTGCTCATCCGAGCAGGAGCCGACCGCCACGGTGCGGGTCATGTCCGAATGCCAGCCGTCCACCCGCGCGCCGAAATCCATGGTCACAAAATCGCCCCGTTCGATAGCCTTCTCCCCCGGCACGCCGTGCGGAAGCGAGGAATTCGCCCCCGACACCACGATAAAATCGAAGGCCACCCCTTCCGTCCCCTGCCGGCGGATGAGGAACTCCAGCTCCAGCGCCACCTCCCGTTCGGTCCGGCCGGGGCGGATGAAGGGCAGGATATGCTCGAAGCCGTACTCCGTCAGGGCCTGCGCCTCCTTGATCTTGGCCAGCTCCTCCGGGGATTTCACCAGCCGCAGCTCGCCAAGCAGGCCGTCAAGCACGCCGCCCCGCAGCTCCACGCCGGGAAGCATCCCTGAAAAGCGGCGGTATTCCGCCACGGTCATCCCTTCGTCCTCGGTCAGGACGCAGCGCAGGCCAAGGCGTTTCGCCAGCTCCGGCAGGGTCGCGGACAGCGAGGCATATTCCACGCATTCCATCCCCCGTACCGTACGGCGGGCCGCCTCAATGTACCGGAAGTCGGTCAGAAACAGCGCGGTTTCCCTGGTGGCCAGCACCAGCCCGGCGCTGGAGGGGAAGCCGGTCAGATACCGGCGGTTATGCCCGCTGGCCACCAGCGCGGCATCCGCATCCGCCGGGATTTTTTCCATCAGCCGTTCAATCGGCCGCATTGCCAACATCTCCTTTTTCTCCGCTTTTCTCTGCACATCCTCCGTGCGGGCGGCGGTGCATCCGTTCCCGGCCGCACCGCTCAAACCCCGCCTTTTCATACAGGCGGTGAGCGTTTTCCGTTTCCAGCGTGCCGAAGCGCCGCCGCAGCCGTTCGTCCGATACGACGGCCCGGACCAGCGCCGTTCCCAGCCCCCGGCCCCGGAACGCCTCGTCGATCACCACG
>CAJFQI010000022.1:0-37006 GCA_904419005.1 Candidatus Avimonas faecium
CGGCTATTGTATCACGGGCATCCCAAAACCTACTAAATTGCACAGAGTGTAAGCAGATGCACTTAAAACTGTCTGCAAATCTTATTATACGAGGAGGTTATAGCGGCAAAAAATGCGCTTTCTTGGCAAAAGAGAGAAAAGCATTTGTCGAAACGGGGAACTTGTGGTACACTGGAAGTATCTTTCGGCGGCCGGCCGCCGCAGACGGGAGTGGCTTGCAACGGACAAAACATCCATGGATCGCCCGATCAATCAAGAAAAGCTGTGCCGGCTGGCGTCTTCTCTGCTGGAATGGTATAGCCGGCACCGGCGGGCCTTCCCCTGGCGGGAGGAGCCGACGCCCTACCGGATCTGGGTATCGGAAATCATGCTCCAGCAGACCCGGATCGAAGCGGCCCTCCCGTATTTCGACCGGTTTATGCAGGCCCTTCCCACCGTTTCCGCCTTAGCGCAGGCGGAGGAGGGGCGGCTGATGAAGCTGTGGGAGGGCTTGGGCTATTACAGCCGCGCCCGCAACCTGCAGCGTGCGGCCAAGATCGTTGTGGCGGACTACGGCGGGCAGCTGCCCGCCTCCTACGAGGAGCTGCTCAGCCTGCCCGGCATCGGGGAGTATACCGCCGGTGCGATCGCCTCAATGGCCTACGGCCTGCCGGTCCCGGCGGTGGACGGCAACGTCCTGCGGGTGTGCGCCCGGCTGCTGGATGACGGCGGGGACGTCACCCGCACGCCGGTGAAAAAGCGGCTGCGCCAGGCGGTGTGCGCGATGCTGCCGCCGGACAGGCCGGGGGATTTCAACCAGGCGATCATGGAGCTGGGGGAGACGGTCTGCCTGCCGAATACGGTCCCCCTCTGCGGGGAATGCCCCCTGCGCGGGGGGTGCCGGGGCCGCCTCGCCGGCCATCCGGAGCGGCTGCCGGTGCGGGCGGAGAAGAAGGCCCGCCGGGTGGAGCGGCGCACGGTGCTCCTTGTACAGGCCGGCGGGCGGGTGCTGCTGCACCGGCGGGAGGACCAGGGCCTGCTGGCCGGGCTGTGGGAGCTGCCGTCGGCGGAGGGCTGGCTGGAGCCGGAGCAGGCGACGGCGGTCGCGGCCGCCTGGGGGGCGGCTCCCCGGCGCGTGGAGCCCGCCGGGCCGGGCCGGCATATTTTCAGCCATATAGAGTGGCAGATGCAGGGGGTGCGGATCCTGACGCCCCCCTTTGACCCGCCGGAGGGCTTCCTCTGGGCGGACGGGCGCCGGCTGCGGGAGGAGACGGCGCTGCCTTCGGCGTTCCGGACCTATTCCTCCCGCCTGCCGGAGTGGCTGGCAGCCGGCGCGGAAGAGCCGGGCTGAAGCCGGCGCACGGGCGGCTTTGGAACCTTTGGAGGCCTTTGAAGTCCATTTTTTCATAAAATTGCAGGGAGGCAGACAGTGTGAAACGGGAAAACTACCTATCATGGGACGAATATTTTATGGGGATCGCCCTGCTTTCCGCCCAGCGGAGCAAGGATCCCGGCACCCAGGTGGGCGCCTGCATCGTCAGCGGGGACAAAAAAATCCTGTCGGTCGGCTATAACGGGATGCCGATCGGCTGCAGCGACGACCTGATGCCCTGGGAGCGCGAGGGAGATGCGCTTCAGACAAAATACCTGTTCGTCTGCCATGCGGAGCTCAACGCCATCCTGAACCACGGCGGGACCGACCTGCGGGGGGCGAGGCTGTATTCCACCCTTTTCCCCTGCAACGAATGCGCGAAAGCGATCATCCAGGCCGGCATCCGGGAGGTGATCTACCGCGAGGACAAGTACGCGGATTCCGACGCGGTGGTCGCTTCCAAGCGGATGTTCACCTTGGCTGGGGTCGCCTTCCGCCCCTATACGCCGGGCGGCAAGACGGTGCAGCTGGAGGTTTAGGGGGGCGTTCGGAGAGGAGGGAGACGGATGGGCGCGAAAACCGTGCTGATAACCGGCGCTTCCCGGGGGATCGGCCGGGCGGCGGCGGAGCTGTTTGCCGCCCGCGGGTACCGGGTGATGCTGAATTACCTCCGCTCCCGCGGCGAGGCCGAGGCCCTGGAGCAGGAGCTGACGGCCCGCGGCGCGGACGCGATGGCCTACCGGGCCGACGTGTCCGACCGGGATCAGGTGCGGGCCATGGCGGACGCCTGCCGCCGCCGCTTCGGCGGGGTCGACGTGCTGGTGTGCAACGCCGGGATCGCCCGGCAGGGGCTGTTTACCGAGCTGACGCCCGAGGAGTGGCGGGAGATGCTCGGCGTGCATCTGGACGGCGCGTTCCACTGCTGCCAGGCCGTGCTGCCGGGGATGATCCGCCGCCAGGCGGGCAGCATCGTGCTGGTCTCCTCCATCTGGGGGCTGGTCGGCGCGTCCTGCGAGGCGGCGTACTCCGCCGCCAAGGCCGGGGTGATCGGGCTGGCCAAGGCGCTGGCCAAGGAGGTCGGGCCCTCCGGCATCCGGGTCAACTGCGTCGCCCCCGGGGTGGTGGATACGGCGATGAACGCCTCGCTTGACGCCGCTGCCCTCGCCGCGCTGCGGGAGGAGACGCCGCTGGGCCGCCTCGGCACGCCGGAGGAAATCGCCCGCGCCATTTTTTTCCTGGCGTCGGAGGAGGCGGGCTTTATCACCGGCCAGGTGCTCAGCCCGAACGGGGGCTTCGTCATATGACCGTTTCTTTGGATTTCCTTAAAATCCGGTTAAAAGCACGGGGCTGCGGTTGACTTTTGGCCGCAGGGGGCTATCATAAGGGTAAGGCTTTGACAGGAGCCGCGGCGGGCCTTCCCGTCCGCGCCCTTTTGATTTCGGCAGCCTTTGGGGGAATTGGATGACTTCGGCAATCAAAATCGCATCGTTTAACCTGCGCCACGACTCCTTCTTCGGCGCGCGCTCCCGCTCCCGCTGCTGGGAGAGCCGCCGGGAGCTGATCACCCGCATGATCCGGGATTCCGGCGCGGCCATCGTGGGGGTGCAGGAGATGATGCCGTCTATGAAGGCGGATATCCTCGCCCGCCTGCGGGAGTACCGCATCTTCGGCTCGGGCCGCACCAAAAAGCTGTTGAGCGAGCATTCCGCCATCCTGGTGCGGTCGGAGAAGGCCAAGGCCCGGTTTTCGGATACCTTCTGGCTTTCCAAGCACCCGGAAAAATGCGGGAGCCGCGCGTATTTTTCCGCTTTCCCCCGCATCTGTACGGTGTGCGAGGTGTACGTTGAGGAATGGGGCCGCACCGTGCGGGTGTTCAACACCCATTTTGACCATATCTGTGCGCCGGCCCGCACCCTCAGCGTGCGGATTATCTTGGATTATATGCACCGGCTGAACAAAAAGGAGAAGCTGCCCACCATCCTGATGGGGGATATGAACGCCCATCCCGGCAGCAAGCCGATCCGCATCCTGTCCGAGAACCGGCATCCTTATCCCGACATACACCTGACCAATATTTTTTCCAGCCCGCGGGCCGCGGAGGCGAAAAACACCTACCACGGCTTCAAGGGGAAGTGGAAGGGCTCGCCGATCGACTACATCTTCGTGTCGGAGGAGTTTGAGGTCGACCAGGCGTATGTCGACACCTCAAGCGAAAACGGGCAGTATCCTTCCGACCATTACCCGCTGATGGCGGTGCTCCGCCTCAAGGAGGACGCGGCGGCGGCTCCGGATGCGGCGCAGGCAGGGTAAAGGGGAACCGGATCCAAAGCGAAGAAGCGGGACAAGCTTCTTGCAAAATAGAAAACGCCGCGGGCGGAAATTTTCCGCCCGCGGCGTTTGTCGTCGAATCGCTGCCGCCGGTTTTACGTCTCCCCGCCCGCAAACGGGGCGCCGCAGAGCGCCTCAAGAACGGACAGGATCTGCGGGTCCGTCCCCACATATTGGACAATCGCCCGGTTGTATAGGTAAAAATGCGGGACGCTTATCCAGTCGATGCTCGCACCATCCATCGTTCCCTCCTGGCTGCCCGGCCGGGAGAATGAAAAGCCGTCCGGGGAGATGCAGCCGGCATCGGCCGGCGCCTCTTCCGGCGTCCCATACAGATAGAGGAAAATTTCCACATCCTGGTCGCCGTTCAGGACCAGCCGGCAGCGCTCCCCCGTCAGGAAGTACCCCGGATCCGGGAGGATCTCCCGCCATACGGCGTACCCGCTTTCCTCCAGTGCCGCCGCCGCAGCGCTGTCCTGGTCAGGGGCTGCCGAGGATGCCCCGACGGCCTCCTGCTGCGGCCTGCAGGCAGCGAGCAGGCACACGGCGGACAGCAGCAGCGCCGACCATCCTTTGCGCATAAAGGCCGCCTCCCTTCGCCCTTGCCGGATGCCCGGAGGGGATCCGGCGCTTTCGTTTTTATCTTACCATACCGCGGCCGGCAGGGCAAGCGGCCCGGCCCGCATCTGCCGCTTGCGGAGCCCTTGACGGATATGGTATAATTTTCATTTGAAGGGCAATGAATAGAACCAAGGAGGCGGCAAGGAAACATGGCGATGGATATCCGCGTAAACGATGTGCTTGAAATGAAAAAACCGCATCCCTGCGGAAGCCGCCGCTTCCTGGTGCTGCGCATCGGTATGGACTTCCGCCTAAAGTGCGAGGGCTGCGGCCACGAGGTGATGGCCCCCCGCCTGAAGATTGAACGCCATATCAAAAGGGTCGTCCGCCCGGAGGGCCAGCCGTAGCGGCGGAGGCACCGCGGACTTTGGCCGGCATGCCCGCAGGCTGTGGATGAAACGGAGCTGCGGTGCGGTTTTGCGCCGCCCCCTTTCCAGAAGCCGGCGCAACGGAAAAATTACGAGAAAGGCTGGAATCCTTTGTGTTTGAGCAATTGGGCGATGTGGAAAAGCGCTACGAGGAAATTGCGGCGCAGCTTTACGACCCTTCGGTGGCGGCGGATGTCGACCGTTACCGCACCCTGATGAAGGAAAGCGCAGAGCTTGCGCCGATCGTGGAAAAATACCGGGAATACCGGCAGTCCCGGCAGCGGCAGGAGGAGGCGCTCGCCCTGATGGAAGGCGGCGCCGACCCGGAGCTCCGGGAACTGGCGGAGCAGGAGCTCAGCGAGTCCAAGCAGGCGGAGGAGCGCTGCGAGGAGGAGCTGAAAACCCTCCTGCTGCCCCGGGACCCCAACGATGAGCGAAACGTCATTGTGGAGATCCGCGGCGGCGCGGGCGGAGAGGAGTCGGCCCTGTTCGCCGGCTCCCTCTACCGTATGTATACCATGTACGCCGCCTCAAAGGGCTTTAAGACCGAGCTGATCGGCGCGAACGAGACCGAGCTCGGCGGGTATAAGGAGGTCAGCTTCCTGGTGACCGGCAGCGGGGCCTACAGCCGCTTCAAGTTTGAGAGCGGCGTCCACCGCGTCCAGCGGGTGCCGGAAACCGAGGCCGGCGGCCGCATCCACACCTCAACCGCCACCGTGGCCGTCCTGCCCGAGGTGGACGACGTCGCGGTTGAGATCAACCCTGCCGATTTACAGATTGACACCTACCGTTCGGGCGGCGCGGGCGGCCAGCACGTCAACAAGACCGAATCCGCCATCCGGATCACCCACCTGCCCACGGGGCTGGTGGTGGAGTGCCAGGACGAGCGCAGCCAGTATAAGAACAAAGACAAAGCCATGAAGGTGCTCCGCGCCCGCCTGTACGAGCGGGAGCAGGAGCAGCAGCGCAGCGCCATCGCGGCCGACCGGCGGGCCCAGGTGGGGACCGGCGACCGCAGCGAGCGGATCCGCACCTACAATTTCCCGCAGGGGCGCGTGACTGACCACCGCATCGGGCTGACCCTCTACCGGATTGACAGCATCATGGACGGCGACCTGGACGAGCTGGTCGATGCGCTCAATACCGCCGACCGGGCGGCGAAGCTGCAGGCGCAGGGCTAGGCGCCCGGCGGCGCTGCCGCGGCTTGGATAGGGAAAGGACTGGGTGAAACCCATGAGAGAATATACGACCCGCCTTCTGCCGGGGGATTCCCTCGGCATCCGGGAGGCGGCCGCCCTCCTGCGGGCGGGGGAGCTGGTCGGCATCCCGACCGAAACGGTGTACGGCCTGGCGGCCAACGCCCTGGACGGCGGGGCGGTCGGCCGGATCTTTACCGCGAAGGGCCGCCCGCAGGATAACCCGCTGATCGTGCATATCGCGGATTGGGAGGCGCTCTCCCCCCTGGTGGCGGAGGTGCCGCCCTTGGCCAAAAAGCTGGCGGACGCCTACTGGCCGGGGCCGCTGACCATGATCTTCCGCAAATCCGCCCTCATCCCGGACGAGGTGAGCGCGGGGCTTTCCACCGTCGCCGTCCGGATGCCTTCCCACCCGGTGGCCCGCGCGGTAATCCGGCAGGCGGGGGTGCCCCTGGCCGCTCCGTCGGCCAACCTGTCCGGCAGTCCCAGCCCGACGCTGGCTTCCCATGTGATGGCGGATATGGACGGGCGGATCCCCGCCGTCTTGGACGGGGGGGAGTGCGCCGTCGGGGTGGAATCGACGGTGGTGGACGTGACAAAGGAGACGCCCTGCCTGCTCCGCCCGGGCGGAGTCACGCCGGCGATGCTGGCGGCAGTCGCCGGCGGCGTTTCGATCAACCCGGCGGTGACCAGCCGGCTTCCCGAAGGCGCGGTGGCCGCGTCGCCGGGGATGAAGTATAAGCATTACGCCCCCAAGGCACATGTGGTGCTGGTGCGGGGCACCCCCGAGGCCTACGCGGCGTTTGTCAACGCCTGCCGGGACGAACCGGTGACCGCGATGTGCTTTGACGGAGAGGAGGGGGCGCTCCGCGTCCCGTATATTTCCTACGGACGGCGGGATGACCCCGCCGGGCAGGCGCGCCGGGTGTTCGACGTCCTGCGCCGCCTGGATGAAATCGGCGCCAAAACGGTGTACTGTGCCTGCCCGTCCGAAGAGGGGGTGGGCCTGGCAGTCTATAACCGCCTGCTGCGCGCTGCGGGATTTGAGGTGATTGACCTTGACCGATAAAGTGTATGTCGTCGGCCTGACCGGCCCGACCGGGTCGGGCAAAAGCGAGGTTTCCCGCCGCCTGGCGGAGGCGCAGCTCCCCGTGATTGACGCGGACGTGCTGGCCCGCCGGGTGGTAGAGCCGGGAAGCGAGTGCCTTCGCCGCCTGGCGGAGGCGTTTTCGGAGGATATCCTCAACGACGACGGCTCGCTCAACCGCCGGCAGCTGGCCAAGCGCGCCTTTGCCACGCCGGAGGATACCGCCCTGCTCAACTCCCTGACCCACCCGTACATCATTGCGCTGACCAACCAGATCCTGATGCGGATGGAGCAGACGCACGAGCGGGCGGCGGTGATTGACGCCCCGCTGCTTTTTGAAAGCGGGATGGACCGCATCTGCGATATCACGGTCGCGGTGGTCGCGCCGTTTGAAAGCCGCCTGCGCCGGATCCTGGAGCGGGACGGCCTGACCGAGGCGCAGGCCCGCGCCCGGATGGCCGCCCAGCAGCCGGAGGATTACTATTCCTCCCGCGCGGCGGTGGTGCTGTCCAACAGCGGGGATCTGGCGTCCCTCCGCGCTAAGGCGGATAACCTGGCGGCAAAGATACGGGAGTGGGCAGATGGCCGGTAACGCGCATTCGCCGGGCATGGACCGGCCCTATGTCCCGCCCGGCCGGGACGGGCGAAAGCGGCGCCTTGGCCGCCGGGCGCTGCTGGTTATCCTGGCGCTGCTGCTGGCGGCGGCGACCCTGCTGCTGCATTTCGGCTACCGCCGGTATATGCGCGCCGCCTATCCGTTGGAATACAGCGAATATGTGGAAAAGTACGCGGAATACTATGATTTTGATCCTGCCTTCCTTTATGCGCTCATCCGCACCGAGAGCGGGTTTGACCCGGACGCCGTTTCCCGTGCGGGGGCGATGGGGCTGATGCAGCTGACGGAGGACACCTTCCTGTGGGCGCAGAGCCGCTCGCCGGAAGGGGAGAGCCTCCCAGTCAGCGAGCTGTTCGACCCCGAAACCAACATCCATTACGGGACGCTGGTCCTCTCCCTCCTGCGGGAGGAATTCAGCGACACCGGCACCCTGCTCGCTGCTTACAACGCCGGGATCGGCAACGCCCGCCGGTGGCTGGCCGATCCGGCCTATTCCGACGACGGGGTGACGCTCAAGGAGATCCCGTATCCGGAAACCGCCAAATATGTGGAGAAAATCCCCGCGGCGGAACGGATGTACCGGGAGCTGTACGGGCTCTGAGGCCGGCGGCCCCGCTGTCCCAGCCGAATTTTTGCATTCCATTGTATTAGGAGGTAATCGCTATGTCCGAAAAATCCCTGTCCGAGCAGCGCAAGGAGGCGCTGTTCTATACCGCCAAGGAAGCGTCCCGCACCATGGAGCCGGCGGAGATCGAGGCTGCCGACCAATACTGCGCGGGGTATATCGATTTCCTGAACGCCTCAAAGACCGAGCGGGAGGCGGTCAACTGGGCTGTAAGGGAAGCCGAGGCCCGGGGCTTCGTCCCCTTTGACCGCCAAAAGCCCCTGAAGGCCGGGGACAAGGTGTATTACAACAACCGCGGCAAGGCCCTGATGCTGGCCGTCATCGGCTCCCGCCCCATCACCGACGGCGTGTCGATCGCTGCGGCGCACATCGACTCCCCCCGACTGGATTTGAAGCCCAACCCGCTGTACGAGGACAACGACCTGGCGTATTTTGACACCCATTACTACGGCGGCATCAAGAAGTACCAGTGGACGGCGATCCCGCTGGCCCTGCACGGCGTCGTGGCCAAGAAGGACGGCACCTCCGTCACCGTGCGCATCGGCGAGGATCCGGGCGACCCGGTTTTCTGCGTGACCGACCTGCTGCCCCACCTTGCGGACGAGCAGATGAAGCGCCCGGCGCCCCAGATCGTCAAGGGCGAGGACCTCAACATCCTGATCGGCTCCCGCGCGTTCCGGGACGACGAGGGCAGCGAGCTGGTCAAGCTGAACATTCTCAACATCCTGCATGAGAAGTACGGCATTGTCGAGCAGGATTTCTTCTCCGCCGAGCTTGAGGCCGTCCCCGCTTTCCCGGCCCGGGACGTGGGCTTTGACCGCAGCCTGATCGGCGCGTACGGCCATGACGACCGGGTGTGCGCCTACCCGGCCCTCACCGCCATTTTCGGCACGGAGAATCCCGCCTATACCGCCGTCACCCTCTTGGCAGACAAGGAGGAGATCGGCTCCGAGGGCGCGACCGGCATGCAGTCGGCGTGGCTGAAATATTTCATTGCCGACATCGCCGCCGCCTTCGGCGAAGAGGCCCGCCACGTCCTGTCCAGCTCGGTCTGCCTGTCGGCGGACGTCAACGCCGCGTTTGACCCGATTTATCCCGAGGTGTTTGAAAAGAAGAATGCCGCCATGATTAACCGCGGCGTGGTGCTGACCAAGTACACCGGCTCCCGCGGCAAGTCCGGCACCTCCGACGCATCGGCCGAGCTGATGGCCCATGTCCGCCGCCTGATGGACGGCGGGGACGTCCTCTGGCAGATCGGCGAGCTGGGCAAGGTGGACGCCGGCGGCGGCGGGACGGTCGCGATGTATATCGCCAACCTCAACGTCGATACCGTCGATCTCGGCGTGCCGGTGCTGTCTATGCACGCGCCCTTTGAGATCGTTTCAAAGCTGGATGTCTACATGGCGCACAAGGCGTTTACCGCGCTGCTGACAAGGCGGTAAGCCGCGCGGAGCGGGGCGTACAGGCAGGACGCGCTGCGGAGAAAGGGGAGACAAACCGCATGATGTATTTTACCTTTGTGCAGGCATTGGTCCTCCTTCTGCTTTTCCTGGTTCCGCTCATCCGCCGGATACGGGGCCGGGCCGGCTTGCCTGCGACCGCCGGCCTGGCGCTGCTGGCCCTCTATACGATCCTTTTGGTGAAAACCGCCTTTTTCCCGCTGGTGTGGGATCCGGCCTTTGGGGAGGCGGGGCCGCCCCGGATCAACGGGATCCCCCTGCGCACCATCCTTGATATCGTCCGTCACACCGCGCCGATGACCGCCCTCCGCCAGATTGGGGGGAACCTCCTGCTGCTCGCGCCCCTGGGGCTTTTGGCGCCGCTTGCCTTCCCCCGGCTGCGGACGGCCGGGCGGAGCTTTGGGCTGGTTTTAGCGGCCGCCGTCGGTATTGAGGCAGTGCAGCTTCTGCTTTCGCTGCTCACCGGGGTGCCGAACCGGGTGGTGGATATTGACGACGTGCTGCTGAACCTGCTGGGCGGGATGGCCGGCTATCTGGCGTATTTTTGGTTTTTCCGCAAGCGGCTGGCCCGTTCCTCCGCCGCCGGAGGCGGGAATCCCCCGGACGGCGGTGCGGCGGCAGGATAGGCCTCCTTTGCTTTACAACAAAATTACAACAAAAGCGTCCCTTACCGGTCTTTTAGCCGGGAAGGGGCGCTTTTTCTATAGCGCGCAGCGGGAAGCGCCAGCGTCACCTGCCCGTCCGAGGGCATTGACCGGACTGGCGGCGTTTTCTTCCCGCCTTGTCTTTGCGGGAAAGAGGATTTCGGAATGGCTGCCGGGGCTTTTGAGGGAGGGCATTTGTGTGCATATATTCGGTGTCTGCGGCCCCTCGCTTCAAAATCAACACGGTGGCGGAAAATAAAAGCAAAAGAAAACAAAAGGGATTGACAGAATAAAACGAAATGATATAATAGCAAACGAAAGAAAACGATAAGGCGGTGTGGTTATGCCAAACCAAAGAGGGAACAGGGCGGCCCGCGGGGTGGCTCGGCTCACCGGTCTGTCCGCCCTTCCAGTGCTGGACGACAGCGCCCGGATCGGTTACGAGGGCAGCATTTCCAAGCAGGGGGATAACGCTGACTGGGACTGGGGGTTGTATACCGACGAACGCGGCGAATGGGTGCTGATGGAGGTGGACGGCCCCGGCTGCCTGTTCAACTTTACCCAGCATCGATATCCGACCAGCGAGACGCCGGTGTTCCGCTTTTATTTTGACCATGCGGACGAACCGCAGTTTTCAATTACGCCGGAGGAATTCGGGGCCAAAGCGCCCTTCCTGCGGCCGCTGGCGGATCAATACATCGGGCCGGAGGAAAACGGGCGCGGCCCGATCCGGGTAGTGCGCAGTTTTGTGCCCATGGAATTTACCACCCACTGTAAAATTACCTCTTCCGTCAAGCTGGAGGGGGCGGAAAAAGCCAAAGGGCAGGGCGGCTGGGGGCATGTGACCTACCAGCTGTACCCCGATGCCGAGGGACTGCATACGTTTGACCCCGCCGAAAACTGCAAAATGCCGTCTGCCCGGCCGGTTGGCTCTCCCGCGGTGCAGGGCGGCTTCCGGCTGCGGGGCGGGGAAGCCCGGATGCTCCTTTCGCAGGATGCAGGCGGGGCGGTCGTCGGCATCCGGGCGGAAACGGCGGGCTTTTCGCCCGAATTGCTCCGTGACCTTTGGATCCGGATTTCCTTTGACGGATACCCGTCTCCCTTTGTAGAAGCGCCCTTCGGCACCTTCTTTGGCTGCGAGTACGGCCGGACGCCGGCGGCCATCCGCACGGCGCTGCTCACCTGCGATTTTTCTGGCGGATCGGGTGAAGGGGCGGTGTTTGAAAACCGTTTCCCCATGCCGTATTTCCGCTCGGTGCGCATAGAATTGGAAAACCGCGGGGAAGGCGCCGTGGATTTTGCCAATGCGGCCGTGTATACGAACGGTTCTCTCCGCTGTGCCCCGTCGGTATGCGGCTATTTCACGGCTTCGCCCTATTATCCGCCGACGCCCAACCAGCCGGGAGAAAACAGCGTGATCGCCGACCTTGCCGGCAGCGGGCACATGGTGTACGGGGTGCTGAGCGGGCATGGCATCACGGACGGCTGCGGCTGCGAGGGGGATGTGCGCGTCTTTATTGACGACGGCAGCTCGCCGGTCGTCGAAAGCGACGGCAGCGAAAGCTGGGCCTCCTACGGGTGGGGGTTTGTCACTCCCCCGCAGTGCAATCCTTTCAGCGCCTACAACGGCGCGCCGGGCGTAAACAGCGACTGGTCGGAGCTCCGCCTGACCTTTACGGACAGCTATCCCTTCCGCCGCCGTCTTCGCTTTGAACTGGAGCATGGGGAGCAGAACAACGGGGGCGGCTGCCATTCCGGGCAGGTGTTTGCCTATATGCGGCCGGAGCACCGCCCGGCCATGGACCTTTGCGGGGAATTTGGCCCCGGGGGGCCGGGCTACCGCACCGACGGCCGGGTGGAGGAAATCCGCGACCGGTTTGAAAACGGCGTCCACACCCATTACGAGACGTTCCGGTGCGTGCAGGGGATGACCGCCTCGGTCCTGTCGGTTCCGTTTCCCCCGGACAGCCGGGGGCTGCTGCTGCAACGGGTGTCCCGGCAGGACCAGGGGCCGATGGAGGCCTCGCTGTCGGTTGACGGCGAGGAAATCCCGCAGCACTGGCTGTATGCGGACGGCAATCCCTATTACCGGCTGCTTGAGGACGCTTTTCTCATCCCGGAACGCTTTGTCCGGGGGAAGCGGCGGGCGGAAATCCGCATCCGGCCGCTTACCGCAGGCTGGAATGAATGCCGGTACCGGGTGTATGCCCTGGCCGGCGGCATGGACAGCTGTGGGCAGAAAGAAACGGAGGAATACAGATGAAATCAGGAAAACTGTCGGTGGCCCTGATCGGCGCCGGCCGGGCCGGCATGATCCATGCGCGCAATTTCCGTACCGGCGTGCCGGATGCCCGGCTCACCGCCGTGGCCGACCCCGCGGCGGGGGTGGCGGAGGCCGCCGGCAAGGAGCTGGAAATCGACCGCTGTGTCGCCGATTACCACGAGCTGCTAGAGGATGCGTCAATTGACGCGGTGATTATCGTCACCCCCACCAAATACCATTGCGAGATCGCCGTGGCCGCCGCCAAAGCGGGGAAGCACATCCTATGCGAAAAGCCGATGGCGATGACGGTTGAGGAATGCAATGAAATGGACCGCGCCGCGCGGGAAAACGGCGTCAAGCTGCAGCTGGCGTTTATGCGCCGCTTTGACGCTTCCTTTGTCAAGGCCAAGCGCCTGATTGAGGAAGGCGCGATCGGGGATGTGGTGATGGTCCGTTCCAATACCCGCGGACCGAGCACCCCCCAGCCGTGGATGTACGATATCCGCAAGAGCAACGGCCCCCTGGCGGAGGTCAACAGCCACGATATTGATACCCTGCGCTGGTTTACCGGCAGTGACTTTGTCTCGCTTTATGCGATCGGCGGAAACTACCGCTGCCCGGACGCCAAAAAGGAGTTCCCGGATTTTTATGACAATGTGGTTCTCAACGGCTCGTTTGCCAACGGCTGCCAAGGGCTTATTGACGGCGCGCAGGGCGTGCAGTACGGCTACGACGCCCGGGCCGAGATCCTCGGCACCAAGGGCTGTATCTATCTCGGCCAAACCCGAGAGGATTCCGTGACCCTGTGCTCCTCCGACAAGACCCGCTCGCAGGAATATATGAACAGCTGGAGATATCTTTTCCGCGACGCTTATCTTGAAGAGGATAAGGCGTTTGCCCGTACGGTGCTTGAGGGCAGCGACCCGCCGGTGACCGCCTACGACGGCAAGATGGCGGTACTCACGGTGAACGCGGGAAACCTGTCCATCCGCGAAAAACGGATCGTCCATATTGACGGCGACCGTCTGATATAATACAGTAAGGGGGAACCGGCTATGCTGGCAGCAAAAATGTACGGGGCGGAGGATGTCCGCCTGGAGGAGATCCCCGTTCCCGAAATCGGCGCGCAGGAAATCCTGCTGAAGGTCCGGGCGGCCGCTATCTGCGGAACCGACGTGCGGATGTTTGTCAACGGGGCCAACGGGATAGACGGGCAGCATCCGCGCATCCTGGGCCACGAGGTCGCCGGGGTGATTGAGAAGGCCGGCGCCGGCGTGTCCGGCTACCAGGCCGGCCAGCGGGTAGCGGTGGCGCCGAATATGGGATGCGGCGTCTGCGACAGCTGTGTGCGCGGCGACGGCCATCTCTGCCCGGAATACAAGGCGCTCGGCATCAACCTTGACGGCGGCTTTGCCGAATATTGCGTAATCCCCGAAGCGGCGGTGCGGGGCGGGAACGTTGCTGTGCTGGACGATGCGGTATCCTTTGAGGAGGCGGCGGTCAACGAGCCGCTGTCCTGCGTATGCAATGGCTTTGAGCGGGCGGATATCCGGCCGGGCGACTCCGTCCTGGTGTTCGGCGCCGGGCCGATTGGCATGATGCATGCGGCGCTGGCCCGCATGGCCGGCGCCGGGCGGGTATTTGTCAGCGATGTGCTTGCGCCCCGCCTGGAGGCGGTCAAGGCGCTGTATCCGGATGTCGTGACCCTGCAGGACCATGTAGGGGAGGAGATCGCCCGGCAGACCGGCGGGCGGGGCTGCGATGTGGTCATTACCGCCTGCCCGGTCCCCGCGGTGCAGGTGCAGGCGCTGGAGCTGGCGGCGGTGAACGGCCGGGTGATTTTCTTCGGCGGCGTGCCGGCCGGCCGCGAGCCGGTGCCGCTTGACACCAACCTTATCCACTATAAGCAGCTCATCGTCTCCGGCACCACGCGGGCCAGTCTGGCGCAGTACCGGAAAACTCTGGGGTATATTACGGCGGGCGTCCTGTCGGTCAAGCCCCTCATCACGGCGCGGCTGCCGCTGTCCGAGATCCGCCGGGGGCTGGAAATGGCGCGCCGGGGCGAAGGGCTGAAAACCGTAATTACTATGCCGTAAGGCAAGGCCCGGCGCTGCGCCGGGAAAGGAAGGGGGAACGGCATGCGTCAGCCGCTGTTTATCGGGATTGACATCGGCACGCAGGGCACCAAGGCGGTGCTGTGCGGCCGGGAGGGCCAGGTTTTGGCCGATGCGTTTGAGGCGTCCCGGCTGATCCGTCCGGGGGACGGCAGCGTATATGAGGAGCCGGACCGTATATTTTCCTCGGTGCTTCATACAATCGGCGCGGTGGCCGGCCGGGCGGACGAGGCCGGGGGAACGGTGGCCGCTATCGGGATGGATTCCCAGATGGCGGGGATCCTCGGCGTCGGGCCGGATTTTGAGGCGGTCACGCCGCTGGACTCCTGGCTTGATACCCGCTGTGCGCCCTATACGGCTCTCCTCCGCCGGGAGGCGGAGGAGGAAACCATCCTCTCCAGCGGCGGGCCGGTCATCCATGCGCACGCCTCGAAAATCCTCTGGTGGAAGGGCGAGCGTCCTGATACATACGCCCGCATCGCCAAATTCGTTATGCCCAACGGCTATGTCGCCGGGAAGCTGTGCGGCCTCCGGGCGGACGCCGCGTTTATGGATTATACCTTCCTGCATTTCAACAGCTTTTCCGATAACGCCGGCCGGCGGTTTAACGAGGAGATGCTGCGCCGTTTCGGCGTCGCGCCGGAGAAGCTGCCCCGCGTTGTCTCCCCGCAGGAGGTGGTCGGCACGGTGCGGGACGACTATGCCGACGCCTGCGGCCTGCCGCGGGGGGTGAAGGTGGTCGCGGGCTGCGGCGACACCGCGGCCTCCAGCTTGGGGGCGGGGATTACCCGGGCGGGCTTGGCTTACGATGTCGCCGGCACCGCCTCGGTTTTCGCCTGCGGGACCGACCGCTTTGCGCCGGATGCCCGGCACAAGACCATCCTGTTTGCCCGCAGCGTGATTGACGGGCTGTACATCCCCCTTGCGTATATCAGCGGGGGCGGCATCTGCCTGGAATGGTTTTCTCAGCTTTGCGGGAAAAGCCTGCGGGAGCTGGACGCGCTGGCCGAGCAGGAGGAGCCGGGCTGCGGCGGCATCACGTTTATCCCCCATTTTTCCGGGCGCACCTGCCCGCTGGACAACGACGTCAGCGGCGCGTTCCTCGGCCTGCGCGGGTCGCCGTCTCCCGGCCTGCTGTACCGCAGCATTTTGGAGGCCATCGCCTACGAATACAAAAGCTACCTTGCCATCCTACAGGAAAACGGCTGTATCGCGCGTCCGGAAAGGATCCGCGGCGCCGGCGGGGGTGCCAAGAGCGCGGTATTTGCCCAGATCAAGGCGGATGTGCTCGGCGTGGACTATCAAGCCCTCAAAAACGCCGACACTGCGCCGCTGGCCTGCGCGCTGGTCGCCGCGTGCGGCTGCGGGTATGCCGACCGGCCGCTGGCGGAGCTCTGCGCTGCGCTCCCTGAGGAGAGGGCGCTTACCCGGGCGGACGGGGCCAAGGCGGCGGCGTATGCGCAGGGGGCGGAGCGCTACCGGCAGCGGCTGGGCCGGGTCGGTGCGCTCTGCCGGGACTAAAGGAAAGGAGAGAGACCCATGGCGGCGGAACCGATGTTTGCGGAGGAACGGCAGAACCGGATCCTCCAGCTGCTGCGCAGGCAGAAGAAGCTGCTGGTAAGCGAGCTGTGCGATATGTTTGGGGTTTCCCCGGCCACGATCCGCAACGACCTCAACGATCTGGAGAGGCAGGGCTTGCTCCGGCGCACCCATGGCGGGGCGATCGCCGGGACCAAAATCAATTTTGAGCCCACCTCGGTAGAAAAGGATGTGGCCAACCGGGAGCAGAAAATGGCGATCGGCCAGGCCGCGGCGGAGCTGGTGGAGGAAGGGGACACCATCGCGGTGGATACCGGTACCACCACCTATTATTTGGCCCAGGCGCTGGCCGGAAAAAACAGGCTGACCGTCGTTACCCCCGACCTGGTCATCGCCCGGACGCTTGAGGATTACGCGGGCGTGTCGGTGATCCTGGCCGGGGGGCAGGTGCGCAAGGGCTTTTCCTGCACGGTGGGGGCGATCACCAACGGCGTGCTCCAGTCGTTGGCGGTAGACAAGGTGTTTTTGGCGACCAATTCGGTCAGTGCCGCCGGGGAGCTTTGCACGCCGGATATTGAGCAGGCCGAAGTCAAAAAGAACCTGCGAAGGATGGGCAATCAGGTTATCCTGCTCTGCGACAGCTCCAAATTCGGGACGCAGAGCTTTGCCAAATTCGGCGAACTCCAGGATCTGGATATGGTCATCACCGACCGGCGGGCCGACCCGGAGACGCTGCGGCGGCTGCGTGCCATGGAAATCGCGGTGGAAGCGGTTTGACGGGAAACGCGCCGGCGGAATCCGGCGGCATAGAAAGGATGGAGAACAGATGAACCGCGTAGGAATTTATTACGCCTTTTGGGAGAAGGAGTGGTCGGCGGACTTCCTGCCCTATGTCCGCAAGGTGAAGAGCCTGGGGTTTGACACGCTGGAGGTGGCCGCCGGCGCCCTGCCCCAAATGACCGCCGCCGCCCGCCGCGCCCTGAGGGACGAAGCGGAGGCGGAAGGGATCCAGCTGACCTGCTGCATGGGGCTTGACCCGGCGCACGACGTATCCTCCCTGGACGAGTCGGTGCGGCGGGAGGGGATCCGCTACGTCGGCACGGTCCTGGACTGCATCCACGAGATCGGCAGCCAGGTTTTCTCGGGGATTAACTATGCCTACTGGCCCATCCGGATTGCAGCGGACTACGATTACAAAATGGCGGCGCGGGAGCGTTCGCTGGCTTCGCTCCGGGAGATTCTCAAAAAGGCGGAGGACTACGGCATCACCTACTGCCTGGAGGTGGTCAACCGGTTTGAGCAGTGCATTCTCAACAGCGCGGCGGAGGGAGTCGCTTACCTGCAGGAGCTGGAAAGCCCGGCGGCCAAGCTGCTGCTTGATACCTTCCATATGAACATTGAAGAGGATTCTTTGGGTGATGCAATCCGTTCGGCCAAGGGGGTACTCGGCCATTTCCACATCGGCGAGTGCAACCGCAAGACGCCGGGGGCCGGCCGGATGCCCTGGGCGGAAATCTTCTCGGCGCTGCACGATATTGCATATACCGGCGCGGTGGTGATGGAGCCGTTTATCCGGATGGGCGGCCAGGTGGGCAAGGATATCAAGATTTTCCGCGATATCAGCGGCGGCGCCGACGACGCGGAGATGGACCGGCTGGCGGCAGCATCGGCTGCTTTTGTGCGGCGGGGGCTGGCAGGCTGAACGCCTGCCCTCGGCCAATTTGATCGGGAAAAGGAGAGACGGCTATGAAAAAAATCCGGGTCGGGCTGCTTACCCTGTCCGACGGGCGCATTTACCTGCATGAGGAATATAAGCAGCTCAATTTTGACAAGCAGCACGCCATTGCGGCGGCGCTGACCGAAACCGGCCTGTTTGAGGTGGTGGAGGGGACGCGCCTGCTGAATTCCAACGCCGTGGCCAAGGAGGAGGCCATCCGCCTGCGGGAAAGCGGGGTGGAGGTCACGATCTTTAACTACAGCATCTGGTGCTACCCCCAGTTCACGGTGGTTGCGCAGAACTTTGCGCCGGGGCCCTACCTGCTGTTTTCCAACCTGCATCCGTCCCAATGCGGGATGGTGGGGATGCTCGCGGCGGCCGGTTCCCTGGATCAGCTCGGCGTCAAATACGCCCGGCTGTGGGGGGATGTCGCGGATGAAACGGTCAAGGGCCGGATGGTTTCCTTCCTCAAAGCGGCGGCGGCGGTATCCCGTCTCCGGGGGCTGACCTTCGGCAACTTCGGCGGCCGCCCGCTGGGGATGTATACGGCTGTGGCCAATCTTGAGCAGTGGCAGAAGCAGTTCGGCATTGATGTAGAAAATATTGAGCAGGAGGATATCGTCCGCGCCGGCGACGCCGCCGACGCGGCGGAGGTGGAGCGCGGGTTTGACTGGCTAACCAAGCATGTCGGAAAAATCGCTTACGACGGGAAGGTGCTTACCCCGGAAAAGCTGAGGACGCAGATCCGCTCTTACCTGGGGCTGCGCCGGATCATCCGCGAACGCGGGCTGGACTTCGTCGGCATCAAGGCGCACGGCGACCTGACCGACCATTACTGCACCATGGACGTGGCCGAAGCGCTGCTGAACGACCCGTACGACTGGGACGGCCCGAAAGAGCCGGTGGTGGCCGCGACCGAAAGCGACATGGACGGCGCGCTGACTATGCAGATCTTCAAGCACCTGACCGGGCTGCCGGTGCTGTTTGCGGATGTGCGGCATTACGACGCGGCGCACGATGTGTGGTTCTTTTCCAATTCCGGCACCCACGCCACCTATTTTGCCGGCGGCTCGCTGGATCCGGCGGTCAACCTGCGGGAGGTTTCCCTTCTGCCGGAAACCGACGATTATCCCGCCGGCGGCGCCTCGGTCCATCATTTCGCCAAGGCCGGCCGGGTCACGCTGGCCCGCCTGGCCCGCAAAAGCGGCCGGTATTACCTGACCATCGTCCCCGGCGAATTCGTCAACTTCCCCCGCGAGGAGATGCTTGCCCTGGGCGCGACGACGACCCCTGCCTGGCCCTGCGCCTTTACCAGGCTCCATGTGTCGGCGGACGAATTTATCCGCCGGTTCCCCTGCAACCATATCCATGGGGTTTACGGTGACTATGTGCAGGACCTGGTACAGGTGGCGGAACTGCTCGATATCCCGTATCAGATTTTTGAATAAAAGGAGACGGCAATATGAAAACCAATCTTACCCCCGAAGCGCTGGCCCGGTATTTTGACCAAACGCTGCTCAAAGCCTATGTGACCGAAGCGGATTTTGAGGCGTTTTGCCGGCAGAGCGACGAATACGGCTTTGCTATGGTCGCCATCAACTCCGCACCCGTCAAATTCTGCAAAGCCATCCTGCGGGACAGCCGGGTGCATGTCGGCGCGGCGATCGGCTTCCCGCTCGGCCAAACCACGATTGAGGACAAGGTTTTTGAGACCCGTCAGGCGATTGCGGACGGGGCGGATGAGATTGACTATGTCGTTAACCTTGTCAAGCTCAAGAGCGGCGATCTGGCCTATGTGAAGGAGGAAATGCAGCAGATCGTCGGGGCCTGCCGGGAACATGGGAAGATCTCTAAGGTGATTTTTGAAAACTGCTACCTGACCGACGAGGAGAAAAGGACGCTGTGCCGGATCGCCCTGGAGGTCAAGCCGGACTTTATCAAGACCAGCACCGGCTTCGGCACGCCGGCGCCGGGGGTGGCGGTCGGCGCCACGGTGGAGGACGTGCGGCTGATGAAATCGATGGTCGGCGATGCAGTGAAGGTCAAAGCGGCCGGCGGCGTCCGCACCCTGGACGAAGCCCTGGCGATGATTGAGGCAGGGGCCGAACGGATCGGGACCAGCGCCGGCGTGGCCATTGTTGAGGAATTGAAGGCTCGGCTGGCGGGGAAATAAGCCCGAGCTTTGGCAGTGAGGCCCGCCGGACCGGCCAAGGCTGGACGGCGGGCCTTTGATCAATGGAAAGGAGGGCCGGCGGCATCCGCCGGCGCAACGGCTATGAATGGACAATCGCTTGATCAAAGGGAAAAGGCCCTCTGGTCGCCCGCTCCCGCGCCGTTTGAAGGGCCGGCGGTGGCGCTGGAGCCCTGTGCCGAGGACGGCCCGCTGCCGGACGGCGTGCGCACCTTTTCGCTGGACGGCGCGGGCTGGGAAATGATTGACGGCGGCACCGTGGCGGAGCGCACGGACCCGGCCATCCCGTGGGAGGGCGCGCTGAAGGCGCGGATCCCGAATACTGTCCATACCATCCTGTATGAGAACGGGGTGATCCCCGATCCGCTATTTGCCAAGAACGACAAGCTTGCGCGGGAAAACAGCTATAAGACCTGGTGGTTCCGGCGGGAATTCGATTTTGACGAGGATTTTGCCGACCCGCGGCTTTGCTTTGACGGGGTGTGCTACAATGCGGTGTTCTGGCTCAACGGCCATTTCCTGGGAGGGCATATCGGCATGTTCGGCGGGCCGGAATACCCGGTCGGCGGCCTGTTAAAAAAGCATAACGTGCTGATCGTCAAGGTGGAAAACGCGCCGGCGGATCCCCGTCCTTACTCGGCCTATGCCGATCACGACGAGGGCTGGAAGTACGGCGTTGTGGTCAACTGTGTTTACGGCTGGCATTACGCCTGCATCCCTTCCCGCGGCATCTGGGCCCCGGTCTGCCTCCGCGAGACCCCGCGCCTTGCTGCCGAGAGGCCGTTTATCGTTACCAGCGATTACCGCAGCGGCCGGCTGACCGTCTGCATCAAGCTGACGGGGACGGGCCGGGGCCGGGTGCGCATCCGGATTCGGCCGCACAATTTTGCCGGCGAAGGCCGGCGATTTGCCGCGGAGTTTGAGGCGCCGGGCGGCGTCACGATGCTGCGCTATACGTTTACCGTGGATAACGCCCGGCTCTGGTGGCCGAACGGCTACGGCGAGCAGCCGCTGTATGAGGCAGCCGTAGCGGTGGAGCCGGAGGGCGACCTCCCGCAGGTATTCCACGAGTTGTTCGGCATCCGGGAGATCGTCATGCAGCCCCTGCCGCAGGGCCCCCGGGAGAATCTGTACAACTGGACGCTGACGGTGAACGGCCGCCCCCTTTTTGTCAAGGGGACCAACTGGTGTACCACCGACGCGCTGCTGCGCTTCCCTGAAGAACGGTACGACCGGTTCCTTACCCTCGCCAAGGCGCAGAACCTGCAGTTCCTGCGGGCCTGGGGCGGAGGGATGCCCGAAAGCGATTATTTTTACCGCCGGTGCGACGAGCTGGGGCTGATGGTGGCGCAGGAGTGGCCCACCTGCTGGGACAGCCAGAAGCTGCAGCCGATTGAGGCGCTGGTGGAAACGGCGCTGATCCACACGGTGCGGCTGCGCAACCATCCCAGCCTGGTCCAGTGGGCGGGCGGCAACGAGTCGGCGCAGGCCGACGGCCCGGCCATGGATGCGCTGGCCCGGGTCGCCTTTGAGCTGGACGGCACCCGTCCGTTCCACCGCACCTCTCCCTACGGCGGCTCGCTGCACAGCTACAGCACCTTCTGGGAGATGGAGGAGATGGACGCGGCGCTGAACCTCCGGGCGCCCTTTATCGGGGAATTCGGCATGGCCTCCTGCCCCAACCGGGAGAGCGTGTACCGGTATATCCCGGAAGAGGAGCGGACGCTCTGGGACCCGGAGGCGAAAACGGCCTTTAATTACCATACTCCCCGTTTCAACGAGTTCCGCTGGCCGGAGGAGTACAACGACATGGATCATCTGCTCCGGCGGGCGGTGGAATTCGGGGAGATCCGTAGCCTTGATGATTTTATTTTCGGCACCCAGATGGCGCAGTCTACCGCCGTGCGGCATACGCTTGAGGCGGCCCGCGCCGATTGGCCGCAGGCGGCCGGGATCTGCTATTATAAGCTGACCGACGTATATCCCGCCTGTTCCTGGTCTACTGTGGATTATTACGGCGTGCCAAAAACGTCCTATTATGTGCTGCGGCAGGCGTATGCCCCCCTGCACGCCATGCTGGTCATCCGTTCCATTGATGCTGTGCAGAATTATCCGGTTGTCCTGCTGGATGACAACGGGGACGCGGCGGCCAAGCCCTGCGAGGTGGTTGTCCGCTTCTTTGACGGGGCGCTCCGCCTTGTCCGGCAGGAGGCTTATGCGGCCAGGCCTTCCGGCGCAGTTACGCCGGTCGGCGAAATCCGGCTGTCCGCCCAGGAAGCCGCCATAACCCCTCTTTTGATCCATGTAGAGCTGAGGGTAGACGGTGTGCGGCGGGACGACACGTTCTATTGGCAGAATTATCGGAAAGAACCGGGATGCCTGCGGACGCTGCCGGCTGCCCGGCTGGAGGCCCGCCCGCTGGGCGGGGGCCGGGTTGAAGCTGTCAATACCGGTTCTGTGCCTGCTGCCGGCGTGCTGGTAGAATGCCCGGAGCACGATACCTCATTCACCTGCAGTGACGGCATGTTCTGGCTGGATGTGGGCGAAAGCCGCGTTTTAACGGTCAGCCATACGGAAGGGCTGCGGCTTTCTGCGTGGAATGTCCCGCCGGTCCTTTACTGAAGGGACGCGCCCCTTCCTGCCGGGCCATTGTGCAAAGCTAAAGCGGAAAAATGGACCTCCTGTGGGGCAGGAGGTCCATTTTATCTGCGGGGACGGAGCCGCCAGGGAACAGGGGCCCTCATTTCCAAATATGGATGTTGCTGTAGGCGCTGCGGTATTTTGAGGGGGAGATGCCGTATTTCTGCTTAAATATGGTGATGAAATGGCTCAGCGAGGTAAAACCCAGCTCCATAGAAATAGAGAGGATGTCTTTGGTGGTTGACGTCAGCAGGTTGGCGGCGTATTGGAGTCGCAGGTTGGTCACATATTTCACCGGGGTGATCCCCATCTCCTGCTTCATCAGCCGGCAGAGATGCCCGTGGCTGAACCCGGAAATCCGCACCAGCGCCGGGACCCCCTCCTCAATATTTTCCGGCGTGTTCATCATGGCCAGGACGGACAGCAGGAAATTCTCCGAATGGAGGTTCTGCTGCTCATAATCCGTCAGGAAATACATCAGCACGTCAATCAGCAGGGTCTTTAGCTGGATGACCAGGCTTTTTTTGGAGGGGCTTACGTTGAGCATCGTGTGCTTTTTCTTGAGCGAGGAAATCTGCGCCGGGGTCAGCGTGATTTTGGGCGGCTCCTTTCCCTCCAGAAGGCGGGCGGTCAGGTCGCTGTCGAAAAAACGCACGGCGTTGTCAAAGTGCAGGGTGCGGAAGCTGACATTGATCATCTCGCAGTCGGCGGTTTCCGCGATGCGGTATTTGTGGCAGTCGTCCGGCCGGATGAATACCGCGTCCCCCGCCCGGAGCAGTGTGGTTTTCCCGTTGACAATATGGCAGATCTCGCCGGAGGTGATGATGAAATACTCGTAGTAATTGTGCGCATGCATTTCCGTCAAAATGCTGCGGTTGTTGAGAAAGCGGTAAGCCATGCCGATTTCCATATCCATATAGTCGCTGTCGTGGATAACGGAGTGCATTTGCAGATCACCTCGAAATAATATTGAAATTTTAATCTCATCTGAAAGAATCGAAAAAGTCCATCGGTAAAAAATCCGTGATAAGGAACGAAAAAATAAGAACATATGCTGAAAGCGCTCACCTTTCCTCTCTTTGATATTAAAGAAACTCATAGATAAAGTCAATAATTTGTTTTCATAAAATTCTATTTTTTCACTTGAGATTCCCGATTGACGGATTTCTTGGAGGAAATGTAAGGAAATATCCATGGGTCCCTTTATTTCTTGCGATTTTTTGATATAATATTTTTCGACAAAGGCACAATGTTAAAAAAGGAAAAGTATTTGCGGATGCGGCCGTGTTAAAATAAGCACAGATTTTTGAGGATTCCAACTTCAATGTAGGGAGAGCTTGGCCGTATGTTTGAGGAAAATAAGACCAGGGTATTGACGCGGTATGAGCAAATTGTCAAGCGAAAAAATGAAAAGAGCTCGTTTTACAACGGCGTTTTCGATCGTTATGTCAACCCGGTGCTGACCCGGGACCACATTCCGCCGGTTTGGAAGTACGATTTTAATGAAAAAAGCAATCCCTATTTTATGGAGAGGCTGGGCGTGAACGCGGTGTTCAACTCCGGCGCTCTGTATAAGGATGGGAAATATTATTTGATCGCCCGGGTGGAGGGCAGCGACCGGAAATCCTTCTTTGCCGTTGCGGAGAGCGACAGCGGCGTGGACGGCTTCCGCTTCTGGGATTATCCGGTGGTTCTTCCGGACACCTGCCCGGAAGAGGTCAACGTCTACGATATGCGCCTTACACAGCATGAGGACGGCTGGCTGTACGGCGTGTTCTGCAGCGAGAGCAAGGATACGGCGAACCCCGACCTGTCCGCGGCCCGGGCTGCCGCCGGCCTCGTCCGGACGAAGGACCTTGTCCATTGGGAGCGGCTTGACAACCTGCGCACCGCCAATGGCTCTTCCCATCAGCGCAACTGTGTGCTGCATCCGGAGTTTATTCATGGGGAATACGCGTTTTACACCCGCCCGCAGGACGATTTCATTGAGGCGGGATCCGGCGGGGGCATCTGCCTGGGGCTGTGCGATAATATAGAGCACCCCTTCATCCGGGAAGAACGCCCGCTGAGCGGCCGCCGGTACCACACCATCTGCGAGGCCAAAAACGGCGCCGGCGCCGTCCCTATCAAAACGCAGGCGGGGTGGATACATATTGCGCACGGCGTGCGCAATACCGCGGCCGGGCTGCGGTATGTGCTGTACGCCTTCGCCACCTCCCTGGAGGACCCGTTTAAGGTGATCGCCGAGCCGGGCGGCTACCTCTTGGCCCCGCTTGGGCCGGAGCGGGTCGGCGACGTGTCCAACGTCGTGTTTTCCAACGGCGCGGCCGTCAACGAAAAGGGCGAGGTTTACCTTTATTACGCCTCGTCCGATACGCGGATGCATGTAGCGGTTACGACGACCGAAAAGCTGGTGGATTATGTGTTCCACACGCCGAAGGACGCGCTGCGCTCCGCGGACTGCGTAAAGCAGCGCTGCGAGCTCATCCACAAAAATCGGGAACTGCTGTGAGGTGTCGATATGTTTGAGCTGTACAAAACCGAAAACGCGGATATGGAGCTCCATGTCCAGGGCAACAAGCTGCTGAACAAGCGCGGGGAGGCGGTGATGCTGACCGGCGTAAACTGCTCGTCGCTGGAGTGGCAGTGCAACCCCGATAAGCTGGTGCGGACGGTGCAGGTCGCCTTGGACGACTGGCACGCCAACACCATCCGCCTGCCGCTGTCCCAGGACAAATGGTTCGGCTTTGGCGGCGACCAGCGCGGGCAGGACGAATCGGGCGAGCGCTACCGCGCCATGGTGGACGAAATCGTCAAGGAGATCGCCGCGCGGAAGAAGTATGTGATCCTTGACCTGCACCGCAGCAACTGCGGCTCCTGGGGCGAATTCATCAGCGGCAATATGCCGGATATGAATTCCCTGGTGTTCTGGAAAAACATCGCCCTCCGTTTCCGGAACCATCCGAACGTGCTGTTTGGGATTTTCAACGAGCCCTTTAAGGTTTCGTGGGAATGCTGGCGGGACGGCGGCGAGGTAACCGTCGAATACGCGCCGCAGAACATCGGCAATCAGATTATGCGGGACGAATCCGGCGAGCCGGAGCTGCAGCGCATTACCTATCATGCGCCCGGGCTGCAGGAGATGGTGCGCACCGTGCGCGCCGTGGGGGCGAACAACGTCGCCATCCTGGCCGGCCTGGATTGGGGCTATGAACTGGACGGGGTGGACAAAGGGTATGTCGTAGACGACTGCGGCGGCAACGGCCTGATGCTGGATTCCCACGAATACCCCTGGAAGCGCCTGGACAATTGGGACGAACTGGTCACGGTGGTGGCCGACCGCTACCCGATCCTCATCGGCGAATGCGGCCATTACGGCGAGGGTGTTGAGGTATACGAAGGGCCGCAGCGCGAGCCGAGCGCCGTCTGGGTCCCCCGTCTCCTGGATTGGGTGGAAAAGAACGGGTACCACATCACGGCGTGGGATTTCCATGACACCGCCGGCCCCTGCCTGATTAAGAACCTGGAAGATTTTGAGCCGACGCCATTCTGGGGCGTGTATTTCAAGGAGTTTTTGAAGAAACGCAACGGATAACGGACGATGGGGGAGATTGCCGGTATGAGTAGACGACAGTTTGGGCGCCGCTGGACGGCCGGGTTCTCGGCCTTGCTGCTTCTCCTTTCTCTGCTTGCGGTCCCGGCGGGCGCCGAATCGGAGGAGGCGCAGGCGGCGCCGTCTGCGCAGGCTGCGCCCTCTGGCGAGGCGTCAGCCTCGCGGGAGCAACAGGATTATGAGGACTATTCCGCCGCTTATGCCGGCCAGGCGCGGCCGCAGACCTCCCTGGAATTGTCCGCCGAGGATTTTACCGATCCGACTGTCCGGGAGGAGGAAGGCCGCTCCGGCGCGGTGCTTGACGGGGAGGTGCAAACCGTATCGCTCGCCTTTCAGGTGGAGCAGGCCGGTATGTATAACCTTTCCCTGGATTATTATGCCCTTCCCGGCAAGTCCAAGGAAATCGTGTTCGGCCTGATGCTGGACGGGGAGTATCCGTTTTCCGAAGCCAAGAACATCAGCCTGTCGCGCACCTACCGGGACGCGGGCGAGATTACGCAGGATATACGGGGCAACGAAACCCGTCCCAGCCAGGAAGAGGTGTTCTGCTGGAGTACCCGGCGGCTGATCAATACCGACGGCTATTATGACGACCCGTACGAGATTTATTTTTCGGAGGGGGAGCATACGCTGACGTTCTCCTACTATCAGGAAACCATGCTCATCGGCTCGGTGACGCTGGCGCCGGTAGAGGCTCTGGCCTCGTATGAGGCCTACAGCGCGGGCGCCGAGGAGGCGCCCGCATATATGGAGATCTATGAGGCGGAGGACTCCTACCAGAAGTCCAGCTCGATGCTGTACCCGACCTACGACCGCTCCAGCGTGGCGACCAGCCCCAGCCACTATTCCAAAATCCGGTACAACACCATCGGCCAGTCGAACTGGGGGCAGCAGGGACAGTGGATCAGCTGGGAAATCGAGGTCCCCGAGGACGGGTGGTATTCGATTTCCTTTAAGGCCCGGCAGAATTACCAGCAGGGCATCAATTCCTACCGCACCCTGTACATAGACGGGGAGGTCCCCTTTGAGGAAGTTAAAAATATCGCGTTCCCCTACCGCCTCAATTGGTATATGCAGACGCTGGGAGACGGCGAGGAGCCCTATCTGTTCTACCTGACGCAGGGCCGGCACGAGCTGAAAATGGAGGTCGCCGCCGGCCCGCTGGGGGAAGTGCTCAAGCAGCTCAACGATACGGTGCTCTTCCTCAACGACATTTACCGCAGCATCGTGATGATTACCGGCACGACGCCCGACAAATACCGTACCTTTTACCTGATGGACGAAATCCCTACGCTTGAGCAGGACATCACCGACGCCAAGGCGGCGCTTGACAGCCTGTATGAGCAGATCGTGGAAATCGTGGGTACCGGCGGGTCGGAGGCGTCGGTCATCACCGAGGTCAGCGCCATGCTCCAGGAATTCCTGGATAAGCCGTTGAATATCCCCAACCGGATTTCCCGGTTTAAGACCAACCTGGAATCCTTGGGCTCCTTGATCCTGACGTTCAGCTCGCAGCCGCTGGAATTGGACTACATCGTCGTTTCCGCGCAGGAGGAGCTGCCGGATGTCGGCGCGGGGTTCTGGGCCGAGCTCCAGTATGTCGCGCAGGGGTTCATCGCCTCCTTTGTGGAGGATTACAATTCGATCGGCGGCGCCGCCTCGGGCGAAGGGGTGGAGATTACCTCCAGCATTGAGGTGTGGGTCTCCAACGGCCGCGACCAGGCGCAGATCCTCAAGAACCTGATCGACAGCAGCTTTACGCCCGAAACCGGGATCAACGTGGAAATGAGCATCGTTTCCACCGCCTCAGGAACGACCGCCTCCACCCTGGTACAGGCCACCTTGGCCGGGCAGGGGCCGGATGTCGCCCTGTTTACCCCGCGGGATATGCCGGTCAACCTGGCTATGCGCGGGGCGCTGGCGGAGCTGTCCTCCCTTGAAGGCTTTGACGAGATTTACGACAATTTTTACGAATCCGCCTGGATTCCGTACATCTACGAGGGCGGGATCTACGCCGTCCCGGAAACGCAGAACTTTGATATGCTGTTTTACCGCACGGATATTTTTGAAGAGCTGGGGCTGGAGCCGCCGGACACCTGGGAGGATTTCTACGCGGCCGTGGAAATCCTGCAAAAGAACAACCTCGGCGTCGGTGTGCTTGAAACCAACACGGCCAATGCCGGCGTCTCTTCGGGCATCTCCTTTTTTGATAAGATCCTCCTTCAAAACGGCGGCTCCTATTATAACGACGACCTGACGCAGACCGCCTTTAACACCCAGGTCGCGTACGACGCGTTTGAAACCTGGACCGATCTGTACAGCGAATACGGGCTGGACCGCACCTTTGATTTTTACAACCGCTTCCGATCCGGCGATATGCCGATGGGAATCATGTCCTACACGACGTATAACCAGCTGGATGCGGCAGCTCCGGAAATCCGCGGGCTATGGGCTATGGCGCCGATCCCGGGCACCGTCCAGGAGGACGGCAGCATTCTCCGGACCGAGACCGCTGCGGGCACGGGCGCCGTCATGCTGGACGACTGCGGGGATCCGGAGGCGGCGTGGGAATTTTTGCAGTGGTGGGCCGGCGGGGAAACGCAGACCGATTACGGCACCGAGCTTGAGGCGTCCCTCGGCGTCTTGGCGCGCTACGACGCCGCCAATAAGGAGGCGTTTGACAATCTGGGCTGGAACGATACGGAACGGGAGGCCCTCCTTGCCCAGTGGGAGCAGGTGACCGATATTATGCAGATCCCCGGGAACTATTTCATTTCCCGCTGCCTGACCAACGCGTTCCGCGCCGTTGTGGATGAGGAGTACAGCCCGGTGCGCGCCCTCAACACCTATAACCGGGAAATGAACGCTGAAATAACCCGCAAACGCGAGGAATTCCACCTTGATGACTGACGGAGGAGGATCGTACGACATGGCTTTCAAGCGAAAAGGGCAGGACAGCGCCAAGGTGCCGATCCTCCGGCAGATGTGGAATGCACGCGCCAGCTACGTTTTAATGGCGCCCTTCCTGCTGCTGTTTCTGGTGTTTGTGGTGATCCCGGTCATCGCTTCCGTGGCGCTGAGCTTTACTTCGTTCAACATGCTGCAAATGCCGCAGTTCGTTGGGGTGGACAACTACATCCGGATGTTCCTGGAAGACGATATCTTTATCACGGCGCTGGAAAACACGCTGGTGTTCGCCGTGATTACCGGCCCTCTCGGCTATATCCTGAGCTTCGTGGTCGCCTGGCTGATCAACGAGCTCAACCGCGGGATCCGCTGGCTGCTGACCCTGGTGATGTACATCCCCACCCTGGCCGGGAACGTCTATTACATCTGGACGTATATGTTCAGCAACGATTCCAAAGGGCTGGTCAATTCCGCCTTGATCAACATCGGCATCATCAACGACCCGATCCAATGGCTGACCGATTCCACCTACAGCTTTTATGTGGTGCTGATCGTCATCGTTTGGCTGAGCCTGGGCGCCGGCTTCCTTTCCTTTGTGGCCGGCCTGCAGTCCCTTGACCGCAGCTATTTTGAGGCGGCGGCGATTGACGGCGTGCGCAACCGCTTTCAGGAGCTTTGGTATGTCACCCTGCCCCAGATGGTCCCGCAGCTCCTGTTCGGCGCGGTGATGTCCATTTCCAGCGCGTTCGCAGTGGGGTATCAGAGCGCGTCCATCACCGGCTTCCCCAGTTCCAACTATTCGACCCATACCCTCTTGCTGCACATGCTGGATTACGGCACTATCCGGTTTGAAATGGGGTATGCATCGGCTATCGCCGTTGTTCTGTTTGCCATTATGCTTTTGTCATGGGCGATTATCCGCAAAGCCCTGCGCAAACTGACCTGACGGGAGGGAGGCGACGAACCATGCAGAAAGTGATGCGTTTACACCGGATGAAACGGGGGAAAAGCGGCGTAAAGCTTTCCCGCTCGGTAGGCGGGACGATCGCCATTGCGCTGTTCTTGATTATCGTCGGCGCCTTCATGGCTCTGCCGATCGTCTATTCGCTGATCCAGTCGGTCAAGCCGATGGATGAGATCTTCGCGTACCCTCCCCGCTTTTTTGTCCGGAACCCGACCTTTGACAACTATATCCAGGTCTACCAGCTTTGCCAGAACCTTTGGGTGCCGCTGTCCCGGTATGTGTTCAACAGCCTGTTTATCGCAATCGGCGGTACGGTCATCTATGTCGTTATCGCTTCAATGGCGGCGTTCCCGCTGTCCAAGCACCGGTTTCCCGGCAAGGCGTTCATCTCGGCCTTGATCGTGTGGGCGCTGCTTTTCCGTTCGGAGGTCACCGGCATCCCGCAGTATATCATCATCTCCGAGCTGGGGATGATCAACACCTACTGGGCGCTGCTGCTGCCCCCGCTTGCCACCACCCTGGGCGTGTTTCTGATGATGCAGTTTATGGAGTCGGCGATCCCGGATGCGGTGCTTGAGGCCGCCCGGATCGACGGGGCAAGCGAATACCGGATGTACCGCTCAATTGTCATGCCGGCCGTCAAGCCCGCCTGGCTGACGCTGGTGATCTTTACCTTCCAATCCTTTTGGAATGTGACAGGCGTTTCCTATGTCTACGATGAAAGCCTGAAGACGCTCCCCGCCGTGCTGAACAACATTTCCTCCGGCGGCTTGGCCCGCACCGGCGCGACGGCTGCCGTGGCTGTGATCCTGCTGATCCCGCCGGTGATTATCTTCATCATTTCCCAAAGCTCAATCAGTGAAACGATGGCCCATTCCGGTCTGAAATAAAGGGAGGAGTACGTCAATGAAAGGTCTGAAATCGGCCCTGAGCGTTTTTCTTGCGGCAATCCTGTCGGCTTCGCTGCTGAGCGTCGGCGCCTCTGCGGAGCCGGCGGAAACCGCCGCGGACGCCACGCTTCACACCGAAGGCAACCAGCTGGTCATGGCCAACGGCGAGACGGTCCGCCTGATGGGGATCAACGTCCCTTATCTGAGTTGGGATGCCTCTAATGCCGATCAAGTTTTTGCAGCGCTGGAAATCGCGCTGGACGACTGGCAGAGCAACTGCATCCGCCTGCCGGTAGTGCCGGAGTTCTGGCTGGGCAGCAGCCATGACAGCTACAAGGCAATTATTGACGAGGTTATTGAAAGGGTTAGCGCCGAGGGGAAATATGTGATCCTGGACAACCACTCCTTCTACCTTCCGGACGACGACGACCTCGCTTTTTGGGAGAGCGCGGCGGAAGCCTATAAGGATCACCCCAACGTCCTGTTCGAGCTGTTCAACGAGCCGGCCATGTGTACCTGGCGGCAGTATTTTGAAGGCGGTACGCTGACCTATCAGGGCGAAAACGACTGGGGCGAAATTGACAATATCACCATTGATTCCTGCGGGATCCCCGCCCTGCTTGATGCGGTGCGCGGCACCGGGGCAAAAAACATCTGTATCCTCCCGGGCACCAACTGGAGCTTTGACCTAAGCTACTGCACGGAGGAAAACTTCCGCCAGTTCGCCCAGAGCATCGCCGAAGGCGAGGCGCCCGACAATACGGAAGCCTTTGTAGAGGAGTACGTTGAGAAGTATTTCATGGACGACCCGGACGGCAACGGCATCATGTATTCCACCCACCCCTATCCCGACCGGGACAATTGGGAAGAGTGCCTGCTGGATACCATTATGGAATACCCCGTCCTGGTGGGGGAATGCGGCCCGACGGAGAAGACGGACGGCTTTATCCGCGAGCTGACCAGCAACGACCGGTCCTATCTGGATATGCTCGTCGCCTTTGTGGATCAGTATGAGCTGAACATTACCCCCTGGGCCTGGGGCGCGTGGCCGTACCTCAACCAGGAGCCCTCCGACCGGCTGTCCGCATACGGCGAATATATGATGGACTATTTTGAGCAGAGCAACGAAACCAAGGCGGTCACGCTTTACAGCGAGGTGGACTACCAGGGGGACAGCCTCACCCTTGAGGCCGGGCAGTATACCAAGGCGTCCCTTGAGGCCAAGGGCTTTGACATCGCCGGCCTAGCTTCGGTCTCCTGTAAGGACGATTATTACCAATATACCATCACACTGTATTCTGAGGACAATTTCGGCGGCGAGTCCTATACCTTCGTCCCAAGGGCGACCAACGTGACGCAGACGGTCTCCGGCTTTGAGCCGCAGTCCATGGTGATTGATCGCGGCGTGGCGGAGGACCTGCTGCTTGAGCATGCGACGGTGACGGCCAGCGGCTCGGTGGAAAACCAGCCGGCGGAAAACCTTATTGACGGCCGCAACGGCACCTACTGGCTCAACGAGAGCGAGGAGCCGAGCGAGATCCTGATCACCCTGGACGGGCTTTATGCGCTCAACGGCATCACTCTGGCGCACGCTTCGGAAGCGTCCATGATGACGGTGTTCAACGCCTCGGATTACACCATATCGGTCAGTACCGACGGAGAGGTGTTTACCCGGGTGGTGGACGTGACCAACAACACCATGGGCCTCACCGAATACGATTTTGAACAGATATTGGCCTGCTATATCAAGATCCGGATTACCCGCGGCAGCCTGATCAACAACAACAACCATTACCTCGCCGAGGTCATGGCTTACGGCACCCCGTATACCGGCTCGACCGAGGGCATTGACGTCGTCATCAACGGCGTTTCGTCCGAAGCCGTTGAGCCCGTTGGGAACGAGCCGGCCCACGAGGCGCCGGCCTCCAACACCGTACAGATCGTGCTGATCGTCGTTTTCGGCGTGGTGCTGGCCGGGACGGTAGCCACGGCGGTTGTCCTGCTGGTCAAAAAGAAAAGGGCATGAGGTCTATCGGAAACGTAAGGAGCGATGAATGCATATGAAAAGAATTCTCTGCACGCTGCTGTGCCTGATCCTCACATTGCCCCTTACCGCCCTGTGCGCATCCGCCAAAAACTTCGTGCCTTATCTCGCGTATGAGTACAACGCGGAGGAGGAATCGGTGCCGGCGCCTGTCGGGTATGAGCCGGAGGGGTTTTATCTCGGCACGGAAATCGGGGTCGGGGCTTTCAGCAACCCTACGGACCTGTGCTTTTATAATGGGGAGCTGTATATCCTGGATTCCGGGAATTCCCGGATCGTGGTCACCGACCCCGATTTGAACCCTGTCCGCATTATCGGCGAACTGGAGTACAACGGCGAGACGCTTCAGTATGCCGGGGCTTTGGGGCTTTATGTCTGCCACGACGGGACGATCCTGATCGCGGATACGGAAAACCACCGCATCATTGAATGCGCCAACGACGGAACGGTGGTGCGGCTGCTGGAAAAGCCGGATACGACCATGCTCAGCGAATCCCTGGTTTACCGGGTCAAAAAGGTGATACGGGATTACAACGGCATCACCTATGCCCTAGTGGACGGCGTGAACGACGGGGCGATCACCTATATGCCGGACGGCTCCTTCGGCGGCTTTTTTGCCAGCAATGAGGTGGAGCAGACGGCCCAGGCCATCCTTAACTACATTTGGCGCCAATTCATGACGGAAGAGCAGATCCGCAATTCCGTGGCTGCGTCGCCGGCGTCCTTTACCAATTTCGACCTGGCTCCAGAGGGGTTTGTGTACACGGTCACGCAGTCGACGGAAAACGTGTCGGGCGTCCGCCTTCTCAACTTCAAAGGGTCCAATATTGAACAAGGGGCCGATTACGGCGACCTTGAATGGGACCGCAAGGTCCGCGGCACGGTCTCGACAACGTTTGTGGATATCGACATGGACGAGGAGGAATACCTGTTCCTGCTTGACAGCACACGCGGCCGGGTGTTTGTTTACACCAAGGACGGTTCGCTGATTTCCGTTTTCGGCGGAAAGGGCGATGCGGTGGGGACCTTTACCAGCACGCAGGCGATTGAGACTTACGGCGGCAAGGCGTACGTCCTGGACAATATCCAGGGGAGCATTACGACCTTTGCGCCAACGGACTACATCCATACCGTCCGGACGGCCCACAACCTGCACGAGGAAGGCGACTATCTCAGCGCCAAGCAGTACTGGGAAGAGGTGCTGAAAGTCAATTCCAACAGCACGGTCGCCTATTACGGGATCGGCATGGCGCTGTATGAGGCGGGGGAGAATGCGGAGGCCCTGCCGTATTTCCGGCTGGCCTACAGCAACAAAGGATATTCCGACGCCTTCAGCGAGGTGCGCAAGGATTTCGTCAAGACCTATTTCATCTGGCTCCTGCTGGGGGCGGTGGCCGTTATTGCCGGCATCCTCGTGCTGTCCAAGGCCCTCAAGCGGAGGTTTGCCCGTGCGAACGCCTACGAGACCTCCGCGCTTGAGAGGAAATATTCCGCCCCGCTTTTCACCGTTTTTCATCCGATTGACGGCTTTGAGAACCTCAAGCTCCGCAAGGGCTGGTCGCTCCCCTTGGCCTTCGGGATGCTGACGGCGCTGTTCCTGACGCTGACGGCGTCCTGGTTTTGGACCGGGTTTTCCTTTAACACCAACCGGGCGTCGGATTACAACGTGTTCATCACGCTTCTGCAGGCCTACGGCATCGTGTTTGTCTGGGCGATCGCCAACTGGGCGGTGTGCACCCTGATTGAAGGGAAAGGCCGGCTGATTGACATCTTTGGGACGACGGTGTATTCCCTGCTGCCGTTCATTGTGGCCCTGCTTGTGCGCATGGTGGTTTCCAATGTCATGACGCAGGACGAGGCAGCGTTCCTGTACTTTATCCAGGTGTTTGGGGTTATCTGGTCGGTGGTGCTGATTTTTACCGGCTTTATGAGCATCCACGAGTTCAGCTTTTCCAAAACGATTCTTTCCTTCCTGCTTACGCTGCTGGGTATTGCCATAATGATTTTCTTAGCAATCCTGTTTGTCGGCCTAATGCAGCAGGTGATTAGCTTTGTCCGATCCATCTGGTCCGAATTGGTTATGATGATGTAATGAAAGGGGGCTGTCTCTTGTGCGGAAACGTGTTGCAGCGCTGGTCGCCTGCTTTTGCATCCTGATCCTGACGGTTTTCTCGGCCGGCGCGGTTGACGGCGGCACAGCGGACGGGACGGGTGAGCCGGAGGCCGCCGCGCCGGCGGATTCGCCGCAGGATGGGGCGGCACAGGGCACGGCGGCGGAGCCGGCTGCCCAGGCGGAATCCGGGTACAGCGTGGTTGCGGAGAACGACGGCTACCGGCTGTATGCCGATATGCAGACGGGCGATTTTGCGCTGCTGGACATCGCCGAGGAAAGCACCCCCGTGGTGGCGCCCGAGAACCTGTTCGCCTACACCTTCGCGCCTTCGGCCTCGACCCGCGAAGCATCGGCCGGCGATGCACGGTACCGCAGCATCTACAACGTAGAGAATCCCACCGACCTGGTCCCACGCGTGCCCTTGGCCGCATGGGGATATCGCTGCTACGGCACGACCGTGAGCTTCCCCGGAACAGATGACGAAGGCTTCGACGAAGCGTTCGAAGCCATGCAGGAGGCGCGTGCCCGCAACACGGGCTTCATCAGCACGCAGCCTTACCGCTTCGGCGAGGCGTGCCCGGCGCAGAGCGTGGCGGATGCCATCGCCGAACGGGTGCCCACCGTCGACGACCTCAGTTCGCTTTCAGGCGCCGCCCAGGCGACAAGCGTCCTGGTCCAACAGGACCTGTACCGCATCCTGGCGTCTCATTTCCCCGACACCTATTTGGCCTGGATGCAGTCGCTCGATCCCAAAGACCTGACGTTCGAACAGGCGGAGCGCCAAGGCGGGCCCGAAACACGGTCGGACGACTAAGGCAACAAGGGGCCCTGGCGGTGCCGAAGCACGCGCCAGGGCCTTGACGGCCGCGCAGGGAGGGGTCGGGCGGCCAGGGATCGTTGCTCCGGCTGTGCAGCCGGCCTGCCAAAGCCTACTTGGACAGGATGTCGCCGATCAGATAGCCCCACGTCAGCGCACGGCCGTTGGAGTTGCCGGCCATGTTGATGGGATAGTCGATGGCGTAGAGGTCGCCCGAGGCGTTGCCGATGGCGTACAGGCCTTCGATGGGCTGCTTCTCGGCCGTGAGCACCTGCAGGTCCGTGTTCACCTTGAGGCCGCCCACGATGGCCAGCAGGGCCACGCCCACCTTGGCCGCGTAGAACGGTGCCTTCTCCACGGGGAACAGGTATTCGGCCTGCTTGTGGAAGTCGTCGTCGGCGCCGGCTGCCACCAGTTCGTTGTAGCGCGCCACCGATTCCTTCAGCTTTTCCACCGGGATGCCCGTCTTTTCCGCCAGCTCTTCCAGCGTGTCGGCCTTGAACACCTTGCCGTCGTCGGCTTCCAGGCCCGTGTTCACGAAGTCGATGTAGTCCTGCGCCACGAACGGATCGCCCACGTTGCCGCCCATGGTGTCCCAGAACATCCCGCCGCCGCCCGAGAACTCGAGCGTCTTGACGTTCTGCTCGCCGAAGTCGGCGTCGAAGATGGACCACGCGATGTCGTCGGTCTGGTGCATGACGTTCATGGACTTGCCCTGCACCCACGTGGCCTCGTTCATGAAGCGCTCGCCTTCCATGTTCAGGAACATGAACGCCCCATGGAACTGCAGCCCTGCCTGCGGATGCAGCATGAGCGGGAACGGGCCGTCCTGCACGGCGCCGCCGGCCCACAGGCCCATCTTGATGCCGTCGCCCGTGGAGTAGCCCACCGGCGTGTT
>CAJFQI010000022.1:37056-40400 GCA_904419005.1 Candidatus Avimonas faecium
TCCACCATTTCCGGATCGTCATGGATGCCGCCCGTGGCGATGACCACGCCCTTCTTCGCCTTGAACAGGAGGACCTTGCCGTCCTTGTCGGTGGCGAACACGCCGGTGACCTTGTCGCCTTCCTTCAGCAGCTGCGTCGCCGTGGTCTGGAACAGGTAGGTGGCGGGCTTTTCGTGCTTGGAGGCGTCCTGCGAGTCCACGTACAGCACGTTCGTCGCCTGGAAGTAGCTGCACTCGGACGGCCACTCCGGTGTTGCGTCGGTCTTATGGAACTGGTGATACGAGAACGATTCGGGGATGATGGCCTTCGGCGCGTAGGCGCGGAACGAGTCGGGCTCCACGCCGTATTCGGCCGCCTTGTCGATGAGCCAGTCGCCCGCCTCGCCCGACTTGTTGAACCACAGGGACACCAGCGCCTCGTTCACGCGGCTGCCGCAGCTGCGCACCCACAGGTGCTGGGCCTTGGGGATGTCCACCATGAGGTCTTGGCCGATGGATTCGCCGTAGGCCTTCGTGAACTTCGTGTTGCACAGGCCGATGCCGCCGCCGCGTCCCTGCACGGTTTCCAGCTTTTCCAGGACGATGGCCTGCAGGCCGTGGTCGGCGCACGATGCCGCCGCCGCGCAGCCCGCGTTGCCGGCGCCCAGGATGACGACGTCGGCTTCCTGCACCTCGGCCGCGTCGCTTTCGGCAAGCGGCGCTGGCGGCGTGAGGAACGACGGGTTCTGGATGCGGCCGTAGCCCATGGACGTGGGGCCCTGCCCGCCGCCGAAGCCGATGGCTTCGGGCTGCTCGGTGGAGCCGTTGCCCGCGGGCGCATCGGCAGCACCCGGGTTCGACGGCGCGCAGCCGGCAAGCCCCGCAGCGCCGGCAGCCAAGGCGGCCGTGGCGCCCAGGCCCAAGAACGAACGGCGCGAAAGCGCGCTTTTCTCTGACATGGAATCCTCCTTTTGTGCGATGTGGGCGGCGATCGTGCCCTCCGCCCGCGGCTTTCCCTTGAGCCGCTCGCTCACCTTACGCCGCGGCACGGGTGCCGCGCAGCGCATGAACCCTGCCATTTTCCGGCTCCTCCCGAAATGGCAGGGTTCCTGCCATGTCTTTTTGCTGGGAAAACGCGCGCGCTCATAGTATTCTGAGTGCGAGCAGCCAGCGCCTAAGCGCGCTTCGTCACGGCTTTCGGCCTTGGAGAGGGCATCATGGGCAAAGGGAAAGAACGCGGGGGTCTCCGCTCGCCAGCACGTCTGCAGGATTCGCGGGGCGCATGCCAAGGCGCATCCAGTCGCGGCGACGCCGAGCGGGCGCCGTTCTCGTTCCGGCTTCTGGGCATAGGGTTCTGGCAGGCATGGTGGATGCTCGTGCTGTGCACCTCGTTGGTGCTGCCGTCCGGGTCCTCGCTCATGGGCGTGCGCGCGAGCGCCTGGACCTTGCTGTTCACGTCGGCCGGGTTCGTGGTTGCGGCCCTGCTGTCGTTTCGCCGGGGGCCGTTCATCGACCGCGCGAGCATGTTCCCGGTGGCCGGCGCGCTCTGCGCCGGGGGGACCGCGCTGTGCCTGCTTCTGCGCGCAGTGGCGCCCGGCGACGCGCTTTCGGCCCTGTTTTTGGCGGCTTTGCTGATTGCGGCGTTCGGCAATGCGTTCTTGCTGGTCATGTGGGGCGAGCTATGGGCCACGCTGGCGACCGACCGCGTGAGCCAGTACCTGCTTTCCTCGTATGCGTTCGCCTTCGTCCTGTTCTTCGGCGTGCAGGCGCTGCCTTCCGTGGCGGCTGCCGCAATCGTGTGCCTGTTGCCGGTGGCGTCGTGCGCCATCCTGCATTCGTCGCGCAGCGAGACGCGGCGAGGGCCCACGACGGTCGAATTCGCCGTGGACCGGCCGTTGGTGGCCAAGGCGGTGGTGGCCGTGGTGGCCGCCGGGCTGGCCTACGGCGTGGCCGAGTCGTTCTACGCGAACGCCGTCGCCCCCAACGTCGCCGTGAGCCGCGGCGACTTCTGGGTGGCGGGCGCCGGCTTCATCGCCTTGGCCATCTACATTGGCATCGAACGGCCGGCTGCCAGTCCTATCGCCATATTCCGGCCCATCGTGCCCGCGCTTTCGGTAGGGCTCATCCTGTTCGCCGTGCTGCCGCCCGCGCAGGCTTACCTAGGAAACGGGTTGGTGATACTGGGAGGGTACTGCGTGGACATCGCCATCATGCTGGTGTCCGCCGACCTGGCGTTCAGGGCGAAGCGGTCGGTGGCGCTGTTCTTTTCCTGCTCCATCCTGGTGTTGCGGCTGGCCACCATTGCCGGCTTGGGCTTCGTGGACGTGATGGTGCAGGCCGGCGTTCTGGGGCCGGACGACCAGACGTGGCTTTTGGCCGCGTTCGCCATCCTAGTGATCGTGGCGGGCACGCTCGTGTTCTCCCAAAGCGACCTGCAGCGCTTCTACCAGCCGCAACCCACCGTGCCACGCAGCCAGGACCTGGAGGAGCGCTGTGCGGTCGTGGCGGCGCAGTGCGGCATCACGGCGCGCGAGACCGAAGTTCTGGTGCTGCTGGCCAGCGGCAGGAACGTGCCCTACCTATGCAAGGAGCTCTGCATAGCCGAAAGCACCGCGCGCCACCACGTAGGCAGCATCTACCGCAAGCTGGGCGTCTTCGACCGCCAAGGCATGCTGGACGTCATCCTGCAGGAGTAGGCCGTTGGCTGGTTTTCGTGTCGCGGGTACGGGAAAACGAAGTCGTGCTATACTTTCCCGTCGCATGCAAACCCTCGACATGACATACATCCATGCGCCCGCGACGTACGACTTCCGCGAGCGTTCCATCATGTACGGGCCCGTGTCCGACATGGTGCCGTCCACGCCCATCTTCGAGATGTACCCGCTGGGGCTCACCACGCTGTGCGAGTACCTGGAACGCCACGGGCTGCGCGCCCGCATCTACAACCTGGCGTCCATGATGCTGCACAAGAAGAACTTCGACGTGGAGAAGAACCTTGGCAAGCTGGATTCGCACATGTTCGGCATCGACCTGCACTGGATGCCTCATTGCCACGGCTCCATCGAGGTGGCGAAGATCCTCAAGCGCCTGCACCCGCACGTGCCCATCTCGTTCGGCGGGCTTTCGTCGTCCATCTTCCACGAAGACCTGATCAAGTACGACTGCATCGACTTCGTGTTCCGCGGCGACTCCACCGAAGAGCCCATGCGCATGCTGGTGGAGCGCGTGGCGCGCGGCGCCCGCACGCACACGCCGCTGGGCGACCTGTCGGACATCCCCAACCTCACCTGGAAGGATGCCGAAGGCGCCGTCCACATCAACCCGCTGTCGTGGGTACCCGACGACATGGACGCCATCTCCATGGA
>CAJFQI010000023.1 GCA_904419005.1 Candidatus Avimonas faecium
TGGATGATGGGCAATTATAAGCCCAAGGCGGTGCTGGGCCACGCCTTCAAAAAGCTGGGGAACCAGACCGAAACCGGCAACGCCTGGGGGGATTGGGATCCTGCCAAGTTCACGGTGGAGGATTCCGCCTTCGGCATGGTTACCATGGAAAACGGCGCGACCATTATGCTCGAGTCCAGCTGGGCGCTCAACACCCTGGATGTCCGCGAGGCGCAGACGACCCTCTGCGGTACGCTGGGCGGCGCGGACATGGTGGACGGTCTGCGCATCAACAAGGTGGACCTCGGCTACCAGACCACAATCAAGCCGTCCCTGGAGGCGGGCGGCGTCGCCTTCTATGAGGGAGGCAAGCCGCTGAGCGATTCCGAGCTGGAATGCAAGCTCTGGATTGACAGCATTCTGCAGGATACCGACCCGGTCGTCCTGCCGGAGCAGGCCTTTGTGGTCACCCAGATCCTTGAGGCGATTTATACCTCCTCCAAAACCGGCGAGGCGGTTTATTTCTAAATCCGCGGGAGGATATTCCGCTTTTCCGTGGGGATCCGGCAGCGGCGGCGCACAGGGATGAGATGCCCGCAAACAATCATGGTCATTGCGCGTAAAAGCGCGAGATACGAACCGCTGTACCGTTGGGGGAGCCGCTTTCTTGGCGGCGTTTCCAGCGGTACAGCGGCTTTCTCTTGGAGGCGCTGCTGTGGGCAGCGCCTCCTTTGCTGTCCGGCAAGGCTGTTTCGCCGAGTACAAGGCCTGGCGATTCGGGAAATTGGGCGTTTGGACGAGAAATTCTTTCCGTTGCGGCCGCGCAGAACATATGTGCGAAATTTTCTGGAAAACGGTTGCTTTTCTATCTGTTCTTCGGTATAATAAAAATAACCCGTTGTGTTGAGCAATATCCATGGAAGGATGGGAAAAAGATGGCGGCTGACGAGAAGAAAAAAGGCGCAGGCTCGGTGGAGGAAAATAAGAAAAAGGCGTTGGAACTGGCCCTCCAGCAGATTGAAAAGAATTACGGAAAGGGCGCGGTGATGCGCTTGGGCCAGAACAGCGCGATGAATGTCGAGTGCATCCCTACCGGCTCGCTGATGCTGGACGCGGCCCTGGGGATCGGCGGCCTGCCGCGCGGCCGGATCATCGAAATTTACGGGCCGGAGGCCTCCGGAAAGACCACGCTGGCCCTCCATGCCGTGGCTGAAGCGCAGAAGATGGGCGGCGAGGCCGCTTTTATTGACGTAGAACATGCCTTGGATCCCGTGTACGCGAAGGCTTTGGGGGTGGATGTCGATTCCCTCTTGGTTTCCCAGCCGGATACCGGCGAGCAGGCGCTTGAGATTGCCGAGGCGCTGATCCGTTCCGGCGCGATTGATATCGTGGTGATCGACTCGGTGGCGGCCCTGGTTCCCCGTGCGGAAATTGAAGGGGAGATGGGGGACAGCCACGTCGGCCTGCAGGCCCGACTGATGTCCCAGGCAATGCGCAAGCTGGCCGGCGCGGTGTCAAAATCCCAATGCATGGCGGTGTTCATCAACCAGCTCCGGCTGAAGGTCGGCGTGGTCTACGGCAATCCGGAGGTGACGGCCGGCGGCAACGCGCTGAAATATTACGCCTCCGTCCGGCTCGACGTCCGCCGTACCGAGACCCTAAAGTCCGGCAGCGAGCCGATCGGCTCCCACACCCGCGTAAAAGTGGTGAAAAATAAGGTGGCGCCCCCCTTCAAAGAGGCGGAATTCGACATCATGTACGGCAAGGGGATTTCCCATGAAGGCGAGCTGCTGGATATTGCGGTCAAGCTCGGCTTTATCCAGAAATCCGGCGCGTGGTTCTCTTATAAGGAGAACCGCCTGGCCCAGGGGCGGGACAACGCCAAGGAAGCGATTAAGAACGATCCTGCCTTGATGCAGGAGCTGGAAACGCTGGTCCGCGCTAATTTGGATAAGCTGAACCCCTCTGCCCGCGTCGCCCCGGTGCCGACCACGCCGGTAGAGATCCCGCTGGAAGCGGCGGCCAAGGTCAGCGCCCCGGCCGCCAAAGCGAAGATCGACATTTCGGTGGACGATTGACCGTCCCCCTTAAGGCGGGATCATCATGACGATTACAGAGATCAGGAAACGCCGCGGCCGCCTGTACCTTTTGGTGCTGGACGGCGAACCGGCGATGACTGTGGATATCCGCACCTTTGAGGAGTCGCCCTACCGGGTCGGCTCCTCATTGTCGGAGGAGGAGCTGCGGGCCCTGCTTGACGAATCCGGCCGCCGCCGTGCCGAAGAGAAGGCGGTGTACCTTCTTTCCCGAGGCGACCACTCCCGGCGCGGGCTTGAAGAAAAGCTGCGCCGGTCCGCCGGCAGAGAAGCGGCCGCGCAGGCGGCGCAGCGGATGGAGGAGCTCGGCTATGTCAACGACGAACGGTATGCTCTCCGCCTGGCCCAGGACCTGACCGAGCGCAAGCTGTATCCCCGCCGCCGCGCCGTGCAGGAGCTGTGTGCCCGCGGGGTCGACCGGGAGCTGGCCGTCCGCGCGGTCGAAGAGACCGAAAAAGAGGATCTGGACAAAGCACTTGAACTGATTGCCAAAAAACAGTATAATAGGCTGCATGACGAGGACGGACGGCGGAAGGCCGGGGCCGCGCTGGCACGCTACGGCTTTGACGGCGGGACCATCCGCCGGGCCCTGGCCCAGTGCGGTGCCGATGACGCGCCGGAAGACGGCTGGGATGCAGGCGAGGATTCGCTGCTGCCGTAAAGCCGGCTTGCAGGCGCCGCCCGTTTTCATGGGGAAAGGTTGGTTCGTGCCCATGGCGTATAAAGTGGGGATGGTATCCTTAGGATGCCCGAAAAACCAGATGGATGCGGAGCTGATGCTCGGCCGGCTGCGGGACGCGGGGATTGAGCTGACGGCGGAAAGCGGTTTGGCCGATGTGGTGATTGTCAACACCTGCGGTTTTATTGAGGACGCGAAAAAGGAATCGATTGAGAATATCCTGGAATTTGCCCAGCTGAAAAAGGAAGGGCAGATCCAGAAAATCATTGTCACCGGCTGCATGGCGGAACGGTATAAAGAGGAACTGGTTAAGGAGCTGCCGGAATGCGACGCGGTCCTGGGCCTCGGTGCAAACGGCGATATTGTCGGGACGGTTGAAGCGGTGCTGCGCGGGGAGCAGATCGCCCGCTTTCCGGATAAAAGCGGCTGGAGCCTAGACGGCCGCCGGTTGCAGACCACGCCGGAATTCTTTGCCTATCTGCGGATTGCGGACGGGTGCAGCAACTGCTGTACCTACTGCGCCATCCCGCTGATCCGGGGCCCGCTGCGCAGCCGCGCGATGGATGCGGTCGTCCGGGAAGCGGAGGCTTTGGCGGCGAACGGCGTCAAGGAGCTTACCTTGGTGGCGCAGGACACCACTCTTTACGGCGCGGATTGGGACGGCCAATCCCATCTGGCGGAGCTGCTGGAGCGGCTGTGCGGAATAGACGGCCTCCAGTGGATCCGGCTCTTATACTGCTATCCGGAGCATATTGACGACCGGCTGCTGAAGGTGATGGCCTCCCAGCCGAAGATCGTGAAATACATGGACATCCCGATCCAGCATGTGAACGGAAAGGTGCTGGCGGCCATGAACCGCCCGGGGGATGCGGCCACGCTGAGAAAGCAGATCCGCCACATCCGGGAAATGGTGCCCGGCATTGTCCTGCGCACGACGGTGATGACCGGCTTCCCCGGAGAGGGGAAAAAGGAATTTGCCGAGCTGTGCGAGTTTATCAAGGAAATGCGCTTTGAACGGCTGGGCTGCTTCGCCTTTTCGCCGGAGGAGGGGACGGCGGCCGTAAAGCTGCCGGATCCGGTTGAGGAAAAGGAAAAGCTCCGCCGACGCGACATCATCATGCAGGAGCAGTCCTTGGTCGCCGACCGGTACAACCGTTCCCGGGTGGGAAAAACCCTCACGGTGCTGGTGGAAAGCTACGACCGGTATGCGGAATGCTGGTTTGGCCGCAGCGAAGCGGATGCGCCCGACATTGACTGCAAGGTGTTTTTCCCCGCCAAGCGGGGGGAGGTGCGTCCCGGCGACTTTGTCCGGGTCCGGGTTACCGGCGTTTTGGACTGGGACTTGACGGGGGAGCTGGAACCCGCGGAGTGACCGGAGGATGCCGGGGCGGGGGCTTTCCATGCGCTGCGGCTCCTTGGGCGGCGCGAAAAAACGGCGCCCGGCATTCTTGCCGGGCCTGGAACAAAAGGCGGGGCTTACATTGACGAATGCCAAACCACGGATACATTTAAACACCCCAAATAAGCTGACCATTCTGCGGGTTTTCCTGTCGCCGCTGGTGCTGCTGCTTCTTTTGTGGGAGTTCCCGTTTCATCATTTGGCGGCGATGGCGGTGTTCGGCGCCGCGGCGCTGACCGACCTGTTTGACGGGCGGATCGCCCGTTCCCGCGGCCTGATTACCAACCTGGGCAAGTTCTTGGATCCCATCGCCGATAAGATGCTGACGACAGCGGCATTCCTCGGCTTTTTGGTGCTCGGCCGGCTGGACGTGTGGGCCGTCATGCTGATCCTGACCAGGGAATTCATGGTGGCGACGATCCGGATGCTGGCGGCTAAGGACGACGTGGTCGTAGCGGCGGATTTTGCCGGCAAGGCGAAAACCGTCGCGCAGTTTGCGGCGATTCTGTTCATGTTTGCGTCGCTGGAGTTTGCTTCCTGGCAGGGGACGCTGCTGGCGGGCCTGGCTCTGCCGGATGCGGTGTATTCCGTCCCGCTGCTGGTTGCGCGCATCCTGGTCTGGGTTTCGGTGGTCCTGACGGTTATTTCCGGCTGCCAGTATGTGTATCATTACCGCCGCTACCTCATGGATGAAAATTAGGGTGGATTTTTTCCGCAAACCGTATATAATAAAACTATATCGCTTGCGATGACCGGGAGAAGTACCCGTTCCCTTCCGCGGCAGAGAGGATGCGCCGGGCGGCAGCCTGTGCTGGAAGCGCATCCGGCGGCAGGCCGGCGAAATGCGCCCGTGAGCACGGCGGGGGAAGGGCCTTTCGGCCTGCGTATCCCGCCGCGGTTTGCCGCCGTTATCGGCCTGAAAGTGAAATCCGGAGTGGAACCGTGTATGAAGCACCTCCGTCGCGCTGTTGATCGGCGCGGCGGAGGTTTTGTTTTTAACAGGGGACGCCATGGGGCGGGATGCGGCGGGAAATGGCAGGCCGGCGTAAAGCGGCCGCAAGGAGGAAGAGACTTTGTTTGAACGCATGAAAGAGGATATTGCCGTGATCCGGGAAAAGGATCCGGCCGCCCGTTCGGCGCTTGAGGTCATGCTGCTGTATAACGGCTTCAAGGCGGTACGGATGTACCGCCGGGCGCATTGGTGCTTTACCCATAACCTGAAGTTCTTCGCCCGCTGGATTTCCCAGCGTTGCGTAAGGAAGACCAACATTGAAATCCACCCCGGCGCTGAGATCGGCCGCCGGCTGTTCATTGACCACGGAACCGGCGTGGTGATCGGGGAGACGGCGGTGATCGGCGACGACTGCACCCTTTACCAGGGGGTTACGCTGGGAGGTACAGGCAAGGATAAGGGCAAGCGCCACCCTACCCTTGGGAACCATGTGATGGTAGGGGCGGGCGCTAAGGTGCTCGGCCCGATCACCATCGGCAGCAACGTGCGGATTGCGGCGGGGGCGGTCGTCCTCTCCGGAATCCCGGACGATTGCACCGCGGTAGGGGTGCCGGCGCGGGTGGTCCGCCGCAACGGCGCAAAGATCGTGGAACTTGACCAGGTGCATATCCCCGACCCGGTCGCGCAGGAGCTCTGCCGGCTGGAGCATCGGATTGAGCTGCTGGAAAAGGCGCTGGCCGGGCCGCCGGAGACGCCGGGAACGAAAGGCTGACCAAGGCTGTTTTCATATGCTTCTGCACTCGGACGGAAGCTAAAACGGAAAGGATGGATGCGTTGTGAAAATCTATAATACCCTGACCAGGCAGAAGGAGGAGCTCCAGACCATTGAGGACGGCGTGGTCAAAATCTACGCCTGCGGGCCGACCGTGTACAATTTGATCCATATCGGCAACGCCCGGCCGCTCTGCGTGTTCGACGTCCTCCGCCGGTACCTTGAATGGCGGGGATGGGACGTCCGCTATGTGCAGAATTTTACCGATATTGACGATAAGATCATCCGCCGGGCCAATGAGGAGGGCGTCCCTTACAACGTTATTTCCGAACGGTATATCGCGGAATTTTGGAAGGACGCCGAGGGGCTGAATGTCCGCCGAGCCACCGTCCATCCCCGCGCGACGGAGAATATTGACGAGATTGAGGCGATCATCTCCCGCCTGATTGAAAAGGGCTTTGCCTATGCTGCGGAAAACGGCGACGTGTATTTCCGCACCAACCATTTTTCACAGTACGGCAAGCTCTCCCACCAGCCGCTTGAGGACCTGGAATCCGGCGCGCGCATTGAAGTCAGCGACCTCAAGGAGGACGCGATGGATTTTGCGCTTTGGAAGGCGGCAAAGCCCGGCGAGCCCTCCTGGCCCTCCCCATGGAGCGACGGCCGCCCGGGCTGGCATATTGAATGCTCGGCGATGGCCCGGCGTTATCTGGGGGAAACGATTGACATCCACGGCGGAGGGCAGGACCTGATCTTCCCCCACCACGAAAACGAAATTGCCCAGAGCGAATGCTGCAACGGCGTTCCCTTTGCGCATTATTGGATGCATAACGGCTACATCAACGTTGACAATAAGAAAATGTCGAAATCCCTCGGCAATTTCTTTACAGTGCGGGATGTGGCGGAAAAATACGGGTATGAGCCGATCCGCTTTTTCCTGATTTCCTCCTCCTACCGTAGCCCGATCAACTATAATGCGGAGATTATTGAGCAGGGGATCGCCGCCCTCGATCGGCTGTACAACTGCCGGGACAACCTGGAGTTCGCGCTGAAAAACGCCCCGGCGGAAGCCCAGTCGGACGAAAGCGGAGCCTTTGCTTCGTTTGAACAGCGCAAGCAGCAGTTTATTGAGGCGATGGAGGACGACCTGAACACGGCGGACGCGATTGCGGCGGTGTTTGAGCTGGCCCGCGACATCAATATCGCGGTGGCCGGCGCGCCTTCCCGCGCGCTGTGCGAGAAAGCGTCTGAAATTTTCGGCCAGCTCTGCGACGTGCTCGGCCTGCTGTACAGCCGCGGGCAGGAGGTCCTTGATGCGGATATTGAGAGCATGATCGCCGCCCGCACCGAAGCGCGCCGGCAGAAAAACTGGGCGGAATCCGACCGGATCCGCGACGAGCTCAAGGCCATGGGGATTGTCCTTGAGGACACCCCGCAGGGGGTGAAGTGGCACCGGCAGTAAGCCGGGCTATGAGGGGGAACGGGGCTCTCAACCCGCCTTTGGATGCGTCCGGGCTGGGCGGAGGGTTTCCAAACCAAAGCGAATGTGGTAAAATAAGTGGCGGCCGGACGGGGCGTTTCCCAATACCGGGAATGGATACCGGCAGGGGGTGGAAAGCCTCCGCCCCTGCCCGGCCGGACAAGCCGATGCAGCAGAAAGAGGGATGGCATTGCATAGAAATATCCTCAGCGTGACTTTGAACCCGTCGATTGACGTTACCCTGTGGACGGACGGCCTTCATCCCGACAAGGCCAACCGTGTGCTTGACGAGATGCGGGAAGTAGGCGGAAAAGGCATCAACGTATCGCGGGTGGTGCATTCCTTCGGGCAGGAGACCCTCTGCATCGCCGTGGCCGGGGAGGACAACTGCCGGGAATTCGCCGGTTATCTTGAGCAGGAAAGCCTGCGGTATGAGTTTATTAAGATTGAGGGGGCGGTCCGGGAGAACCTGACCATCTGCAGCGAAGGGCAGACCCTGAAGCTCAACCGTAAGGGGCCGTCCCTTTCCGAAATGATGATCGGCGCCCTGATGGCGCTGATCCGCACCCGGATGCGGCCCGGGGATATCGTGGTCTTTGCCGGCTCCCTGCCGGAAAACGTCTCGGTACAGGATTATGTAGAGCTGATTTTGGCCGTGAAAAATGCGGGCGTGCTGGTGGCGGTTGACAGCGACCTTCTGTCGCTGGAGGATTACCACCGCATTTCCCCTTGGCTGATCAAGCCGAACATCCACGAGCTGCGGCATATTGTTGAGGTAAAGGGCACCACCATTGACGACGTGGCCGATGCGGCGTGCATCCTGCGGGACAAGGGCGTTGAAAACGTGGTGGTGTCCCTCGGGGGCAACGGCCTGATCTGTGTGTCCGGCGAACGGACGGTGCGCGCCACCGTCCCGCAGGTAGAGGTCAAATCGACCGTTGGGGCGGGGGACAGTGCTCTGGCCGGCTTTATCGTTGGCTATGTAAAGGGGTACGACTTGGCGGAGTGCGCCCGCTGGGCGGCGGCCTGCGGGACGGCCTGTGCAATGCGGGACGGGACGCTGCTCGCCACCAAGGAGACTGCGGCCGCCTTGCTTGACCGCGTTGGCATTGTCGAATAAAGGCGGACGCAAAGTGCGGATCAACTCCGGAAAGGGTGCTGAATATGCATATTTCGCGTTTTTTAAAGACGGTCCTTTATGCGGCGCTGGCTTTGGTGCTGACCTTTGTTTCCACCATGCTGCAGCTGGGCTTTCAAAGCCCGGATACCCTATCCGGCGCGTATTTCCAGTCGGACCTTTATCTGTTTGTGGCGGCGGCAGCCTGCCTGGGCACAGCGGTGTATTCCTACCGTGCATACACCAGCCGACACCGAGAGCATACGAGCGATTCCCTTTTCCTGCTGATCGTGGGTATTGCGCTGATGATCGCGGCAGTGGTGACGGTGGTCAGCTTCGGCGGGCTGGGGGAGGAGTTCACGCAGACGGGCTATACGGCGGCGAATGTCAATATTTTGCTGATGACGGCCCTGCCGCTGCCCTTTCTGATCCGTGCCTTTGTGCTGGCGGCGTCCTGCGGCCGGCATGAGCCTTCCCGCCGCATCCCGGCAGTGGTTGTCTGCGGCGTCGCTACGCTGGCGCTGATCCTCAGCATTGCCCTGGGCGGGATGATGCGGCTGATCCATTATTCGGGCTCGGCAGAGGAAGGCTCTGCTTATGATTCCTACACGTCCGACGGTGTGTACACGCAGGACGAGGGTGGCAAAAGCATATAGCATCAGCCGGCTTGCCGATATAGGCATATGGCGCATCGCCATTCATCCGGAGGCAGTCGCTTGACCCAAAGGGCGGACGGCTTTCCCGCCGGGACATATGCGGAAAGCAGCCGCCCGGACATCGCCGCCCCGGCCGCTGGATTGCGTTCAAGGCGGCGGTCGATAAGGCGCTGCAATCCGGATAAGCAAGTCAGCGCGGCGGGGACGGACAAGGGGCGCAGCCCTTCCGCCTCTGCCGCGCTTTTAAAATCATGGATGAATGCCTGACAACGGGAAAGGATGAGGCAGCAGATGACGCAGGAAAAAAGCGGCGGATTTGCTGTGGAAAAATTCACCGGTAAATCGGATTTATATCAAAACAGCCGTCCCGGCTACCCGGCGGGATGCTACGACTTCCTTATGCAGGCCGCCGGGCTTCAGCGGGGGGATGCAGCGGCGGACATCGGCGCAGGGACCGGGATTTTCAGCCGCGGGCTGCTGGAACGCGGGCTTTCGGTATACGCGGTGGAACCCAACGCGGATATGCGGCAGGAGGCGGAAAAAGCCCTTGCCGGCTTCAAGGGCTGGCATTCGCTTCCGGGCACGGCGGAGCGTACCGGCCTTCCCCGCCAAAGCGTGAAGCTGGTTACGGCGGCCCAGGCGTTCCACTGGTTTGAGCCCGCGGCTTTCCGGAACGAATGCCGGCGTATCCTCCGGCCGGACGGCTTTGCGGCGCTGGTGTGGAACCACCGGGATCCGGATAGCCCGCTGGTGCGGGACAATGCCGCGGTATGCCGCCGGTTTTGCCCGGAGTTTTCGGGCTTCAGCGGCGGAACCGGCCGCGGGGACAGTGCCGTTGCGGATTTTTTCCGCAACAGGGAGTTTGCCGTCCGGCGGTTTCCCAACGACCTATCCTATACGCTGGACGGCTTCGTAGATAGGAACCTCTCCTCCTCCTATGCGCCCAGGCCGGGCGATGGGGGCTACCAGCCGTTTATAGAGGCGCTGCAAGCCCTTTTCCGCCGGTATGCTAAGGATGGGAGGCTGCGGCAGCCGAATGTGACCTGCTGCTACATAGGGCGGGTGTGACTCGGCAAGCCGGCGGCGGAAAACCGTCCGTGCCCGGATAACGGCTGCGGATGAGGCCCGCCTCGCGGCTTTCGTCCCACCTTAAAGTGCACGAAATACGGAAGGACTGCCCGAATGCCGTCGCTGCGGCATCGGGCGGCCTTTTTTTGTGACAAGGAAGAGCAGAAAAAAGAAGCCCTTTTGTCCGAAAAAGGCTTCCTCATGCGTTATACTGGTAGAGGAGAGAACGGGGGAGGGATGTCCGCCGTGCGGGATAACCAGGAAATCAACAATGCCTGTGAACGGGCGATTGCCGCCGTTGCCCAGGGCGACAAGCAGGCGCTTGGCGTGCTTTACGACCAGATGGCGCGCGCCGTGTTTTCCGTGGCCTACGGGATTACGGGCGTGTATCAGGATGCGGAGGACGTGCTGCAAAACACCATGATCGGGATTGCCGTCCATGCCTGCACCTATCGCCGGGGCGGCAACCCCAGGGCCTGGATCCTGGCCATCGCCCGCAACTGCGCCGTAGACTTGGTACGCAGGCGGCAGCGGGAAGCCGCCGTGCAGGAGCCCTCGCCGCAGGAACGCCTTTTTGACCAATCCTATCTGCCGCGGTGGGAGGTTATGGACATGCTGCGCCTGCTGGAGCCGGAGGAGCGGCAAATCGTGGTATTTCATCTTTATGCGGGGCTGCGCCATCGGGAAATTGCGGGGATGCTACAGCTCAGCCACGCCAACGTCCAGAAAAAGTACCAGCGGGCGCTGAAAAAGCTGCGGGTCTATGTTGAGGAAAACGGAGGTGGCCGTTCATGAAAACCGGGCAAGAGAAGGAAATCGCGCGGATCCTCCAGCAGCTGGACCAGGCGCCGCTGCCGGATAAGCAGGAGTTGCTGGCAGCCTGTCCGGAACCCATCCGCACGCAAAGGCCGCCGGATGCTCCGGCTGCAAAGCCACGCGGCGTCCGCTGGCGCCCCCGTACCGTCTGCGCGGCGGTTTGCGCGGCGGCTGTCCTTCTGCTGGCCGGAGGCCAGGGGGTGCGCGAGTTATACCGATATAGAGCTGCTGCGGACTTAGGGGCGGAGCGCATTTCTCTGAATATTTGCCTGAGGCAGTATTCCGCCGCCGAGGTACAGCAAGGCGGCGAAGGCGGCGTCCTTGAAAAAAAGGTGGATGGGTACGCCCTGCCGGCTGAAGATACCGATGCTGGCTGTGCCGATTTTGAGCAATGGAGTGCCAGCCAGGAGGGAAAAAAGGGGCAGGAGGGCGCCGTTTATAGTGATTACTCCCTGAGGGTAGACAGCGACTTAATTGGAACGTTTACCAGCGTTTTGGAAAAGAGCGTGGATGGGCAGCCTGTATGGACCCGGGAATTCCACGAGCGCTATATTGCAGGGTATATTGAAGCGGAAAGCGCGGTCGTTGTGTACGGAAACGCAACGGAGGAGAGCGGGGGCGCAGCCTGGGTAGCCCTGCTGGATGCCGATAGCGGGCGGTTCTTGTGGAAAGAAGATCTCCAAAGCAAAGCACAGGCCGATAAGGCGGTCATCCACTCCGCCCAGGGTACGATATCCAGCGTGGATATTTTTAGCAGCGGCGAAGGATTCCTCCGGCTGGATCGGTATGACGGGGAGGGAAACCTGCTTCTCTCCAAAACGTCAGAGGTTGCGTGGGACGGACGAGTCGAGAAGGCCGTCCAGGTAGGCGGCGGCTATATCATCCAATGGATTGATTATTCGGGGGTTAACGAATATTCTCGGCTCTTTTGGCTTGACGGCGCCGGCATGGTAACTGGCGCCGTGCAGTATGAAGCGGACGACATGTATTATCATATTACGGATATGGTGGAATTTGAGGGGAAGCTGTATCTGAGCGCTTATGCCTTCCCGATAGAGGGCAACATCAGCCGGGAGATCAATGCCGTTTTGAACGCCTTTGGCCAGGAGTATTCCAACAGCAAAGAATTCTTTCAAAACGAGGAATCCATTGACAAGGTGCTGACGCCGCTGACGAGGGAAAATTATACCGCCGTGCTGCTGGTCTGCGCTCCGAAAACCGGCACGCCGCAGGCGGTCTATACCGTAGACGGCGGGATCGGCGGCGGGCTGGATTTGTCCGATGCAGGCCAGTTGATCTGGAATGTGGAAAGCCTGTCAGCCACCTCGTATTCCCCCTTTACCTCGGCGTATACGATACAGGGGGCCTGCCGCGTCTACCAGGCGGTGATCGGCGGAAACGGCAGCCTGAAAAGCTGGAAGGACAGCGGCGAGCTCACCGCCTTTTACCGTTGACCGTTCCGCCGTAGAAAATCCCGCCTTCATGCACGGTCGCCCGGTGAGGGTGCGGGAACAGCGTCCGGAGGATACTATAGGAAACCGGCACAGGGCCGATGCAGGCAAACCTGCATCGGCCCTGTGATTCTTGGTGTTGGAAATCGCACGCCGCGGACGGGGGAGAATGCCTCATCCCCCTGCCGCCCCGGTCAGGGCAAAGTTGGAAAATTCCGCGGTCAACCCCATAGCGGGGATATTCAGGGAAAGCAGGCTGCCGGTTTCCGGATCGGAAACCAGGATGAATTCCCCCTGAGTGATGCTGCCGCTGGTGGCCAGCCCTTCCTGCGTCTGCGCACGTTCCTCCCGCTGGCCAATGGCGGCGTCCAATGCGCTGAGTAGCCCCTGACCCAAGGCGCTTTCGGGGAGGGCGGAGGGGTCAACGCCAAAGGAAAGGCCGTGGATCTTCATGGTAATGCTTTCCCCGTCCCATTCCATAGACAGCCCGTTGAGGGTGGACGGCTCCGTGATCTCCAGCAGCAGGGAGCCGGCGGACCGCCGGGTGAGATGCCCTTGGATGTCCATCTCCTGATATTGCACAGCAATATCGCATTCAAAGCCGGCAGTGACCGGCTCCTGCGCCTCCTTTTCCCCGGGCGAACAGGCGGGAAGGAAAAGCAGGGCGGCGCAGAGCAGCATGGAAAGGGCGGCGCGGGCCAAACGGCGAAGCATGGGCTTCAGCTCCTATTTTTCCAGTTTAAAAAACAGCGCGCCCAGCTCGTTGATCAGGTCGGTGGGGAGCATCGCGTGCTGGGACAGCCGCTGCGCGGCGCGGTCCCCTGCCGCTCCGTGCAGGAAGACGCCGCATAGGGCCGCCTGCCGCGCCGGCATCCCCTGCGCCAAGAAGGAAGCGATCATCCCCGCCAGGACATCCCCGCTGCCGCCGGTCGCCATCCCCGGGTTCCCGGTCGGATTGGTCAGCACCGCCTCCCCCGGCGAGGCGATCACCGTCCGATGGCCTTTCAGCACGACCGTGACGTTGTGCTCCTCGGCAAAGCGGCGGGCGACGTCCACCCGGTTTGCCTGGATTTCCGGGATGCTCAGCCCGGTCAGGCGGGCCATCTCGCCGGGATGCGGGGTTAGGATCAGAGGGGCGCGCACTGTTTTCCCTATAGATATATGCCGCGCCGCGATATTTATGCCGTCTGCATCAAGCACCATCGGCCGGTCGGAGGAGGCCAGCAGGTCAAGCACCAGCTCCTCTGTCCCGGGGCGCTGCCCCAGCCCGCAGCCGATCAGCAGGGCGGACGCCTGGGAGGCGCGTTCCCGCAAAAGGGCGCGGTTTGAGAGGGAGAGATCCCCTTCCTGCGTTTCCTCAAGCAGGCAGAACACCGGCTCGCACAGGCGGGCGGCCGCGGCCGGATACAGCGAGCGGGGGAGGGCGGCGGTCAGCAGCCCCACCCCGCAGCGCAGCGCCGCCTGCGCCGCCATCATTGCCGCGCCGAGCATCCCCGTGCTACCGCAGAAGCACAGCAGCTTTCCGTAGTCGCCCTTGTTGGCGTCCTCTTTCCGGGGCGGGAAGCAGGGGCGCACCATATCCCAGTCGATCACCGTCCGGTCGGGGCCGTAGGGGGCCAGCAGGGCGGGGTCAATCCCTATATCCGCCACAAGGACTTCTCCTGTGAACGGGGCGGCCCCCGCGGCGGCCAAGCCGGTTTTGGTTGCGGTAAAGGTCACAGTGAGGGCTGCGCGCAGCGTGTCCTCGTCCGCTTGGCCGGTATCGCCGTTCAGCCCGCTGGGGATATCGATCGCTACGATAGGGGCCGGGGAAGCGTTTGCGACCCGGAACAGGCTGCGCAGCGGGTCGGGAAGCCGTCCGTGGAAGCCGATGCCGTAAACGGCGTCTACGATCAGGGCCGCCTGCTTGACGCTGCTGGCGGCAATGTAGGGCTCGGTGTCAAGGCCGACTATCCCAATATCCAAGGTGCGCAGGCGGGCAAACATCTCCTGCGCGTCTTCCGTCTGAGGCTGCCCGCACACCAGGACCAGGGTCACGGCGGCGCCCTCGTCCTGGAGCTTTCGGGCGATGACGAAGCCATCCCCGCCGTTGTTGCCCTTTCCGCAAAGGATGGCCACCTGCCGACCGGCGAGAGGGTAGCGCCGGCGGATCTCCTTGGCCGCTGCGCTCCCCGCGTTTTCCATCAGGCGCAGATAGTCCAATCCGCCTTCCACCGCCGCCTTCTCTACCTCGCGCATCTGCGCGCAGGTGAGGGCCTTTGCCAACAGGCCTGCGCTTTTTTCTTTGTCTGTTTCCATAGGTGCTTCCTCCTGCTTCCTTCTGTTTTCCTCGCCTTCCGTACTCCGCTATGTCTTTTTACTTCCGGCGAAAAAGGGGAAGGCGTCGGCCTTCCCCTGCATGTCAGTTTTCCCCGTCTTCCTCCGGCTCCTCGTTCTGCGCCTGCGGAAGCTCCCGCAGCTTCTTTTTGGTTTCCCGCTGAACCAGGGCGGACAGGCCGATGACCAGCGCATCCAACACCCGGCGCTCCGGCTGGAAAATCACCAGCGTATGGCCGCTTTTTTTGCTGCGGTAGGTGAAGCACCACAAACCTTCCTCCTGCTCGGAGGGGGCGGCCACCACCTTTCGGTCAAACGGGCGGGCGGCATAGGCTGCCGCATTGTAGGGCTCCAGCACCTCAAGCTTATTGCCGACGACTGAGACGACCCGCCTGCGCTTGCGGCGGGCAATGATCTGGTCAATATCAATGTCCCCGTTGGTCACGCTGTATTCGTACTCCACGCTCTGGTTGGTAATCAGCCACCACTCAAGGTAGCCAAGGCCGACGATCACGATGGCCGCCAGGAAGCCGGCAAAGGCGAATAGCAGCGGTACAAGAAAAATCAAAATTAAAACGCAGACAAGGAGGGATCCGCCGATGATCGCCCATTCCTTTCCGCCTTTTTTCTTCGCCACGATTTGTTCCACAAACGTATCCAAACAAAACAACTCCTTCGTTTTCGGCCGGGTCGAAATGGCTTGGCCCCGTCCCGCTCTCTTCGCCAAACGGCGCTTCCTGCGGCGCGCCCTTGGCCGAATCCGTTGGCATTATAGCACGAATGCCAGGAGGAATTCAACGGATAAGCGGCGGTTAACTGTGAATTTTACGTAAATTTCGCGGAAACTGGGCATAGGAATTCCGCCAATCGGAGAAAACGGCGGGTTTCGCCCCGTTTGCTCCAAATTTTTCACAGGCATTGCTTGCAAAGACGGGAAATGCGTGGTATAATACCACAGTCATAAAAACACACGCAGGATTTTCCGCAGCCGGTGCCGCTTTCGGTGGCCGCGGGTGTGGTCCTGCGGAGGAAAAACCAAGGAGGAAATGTACCATGGCAGTCGTATCTATGAAGCAGCTGCTGGAGGCCGGCGTCCACTTCGGACACCAGACCCGCCGCTGGAACCCCAAAATGGCGCCCTATATTTTTACGGAGCGCAACGGCATCTACATCATTGACCTGCAGAAGACCGTCCGCAAGCTGGAGGAAGCGTATATGTTTGTCCGCGACCTGGCTGCGAACGGGGAAACCGTGCTTTTCGTCGGCACGAAAAAGCAGGCGCAGGATTCGATCCGCGACGAAGCGACGCGCGCCGGCGCCCATTATGTCAACGCCCGCTGGCTCGGCGGCATGCTGACCAACTTCCGTACGATCCGGGGCCGTATCGCCCGCCTGACCCAGTTGAAGGCTATGCAGGAGGACGGCACCTTTGACCTCCTGCCCAAGAAGGAAGTCATCAAGCTCAACCACGAAATTGAAAAGCTGGAGAAGTTCCTCGGCGGCATCAAGGATATGAAGAAGCTCCCCGGCGCCCTGTTCATTGTCGACCCCCGCAAGGAAAAGATCGCGGTGGCCGAGGCGCATAAGCTGGGCATCCCGATTGTCGCGATTGTCGATACCAACTGCGATCCGGACGAAGTGGATTACGTCATCCCGGGCAACGACGACGCGATCCGTGCGGTCAAGCTGATTGCGTCGACCATGGCCAACGCGATTATCGAAGGCCGCCAGGGCCAGGAGGAAGCCGCGGAAGAGGAACAGCAGGGACAGGAAGCTTCGGAAGATAAGGAATAAGCGGCGGGCCCGCCGCCCCCTTCACCCTCTATCCGATGATACCGAAGAGGGTGCCGCCGTCCCGCGGCACCCTCTTTTTCAAAGCCCGGACGTCCCAGAGGCGTCCTTCATCTATGAAAATAACAGCGGGAGGAAGAAAAAATGGCATTTACTGCAAAAGACGTACAGCAGCTGCGTGAGAGAACCGGCGTTGGCATGATGGACTGCAAAAAGGCGCTGACCCAGGCCGACGGCGATATGGAGAAAGCGATCGACATCCTGCGTGAAAAGGGCCTGGCCGCCGCCGCGAAAAAGGCGGGGCGTATCGCCGCCGAGGGCATGGTTTACGCGTTCGTTGACAACGCCAAGAAGGTCGGCGTCGTGGTGGAGGTCAACTCCGAAACCGATTTCGTAGCCAAAAACGCAGACTTCCAGGCTTTTGTCAAAAAGCTGGCGGAGGTTATCGCGGACAAGAACCCGGCGGATGTGGCCGCTTTATCGGAATGCACCTATGAGGGCAGCCAGACCGTTGCCGCCGCGCTGCGCGACAAGATCCTGGTCATTGGCGAGAACCTGAGCATCCGCCGCTTCCAGCGCTACGAAGGCGACATCGTGGCGTATGTGCACGGCGGCGGCCGTATCGGCGTGCTGGTTCGCTTTGACGCCGACGCTGCCTGCGCCGCTTCGCAAGAACTGCAGGAGTGCGGCAAGGATGTGGCGATGCAGGTCGCCGCGCTGAATCCGACCTACCTCAGCAAGGAAACCGTCCCGGCAGAGGCGCTGGAAAAGGAAAAGGAAATCCTGATCTCGCAGATCAAGAACGATCCGAAAAATGCCAGCAAGCCGGAGCAGATTATCCACAAGATGGTGGAGGGCCGCATCGGCAAGTTCTATGAGAACAACTGCCTGATGCAGCAGGCGTTTGTGAAGAACGGCGATATCACTGTTGCGCAGTATGTGGCCGACATGGCGAAAAAGGCCGGCGGCGCGATGCAGGTGGCGGATTTCGTCCGCTTTGAGAAGGGCGAAGGCCTCCAGAAACGCGAGGATAACTTCGCGGATGAAGTCGCCAGCATGATGAAATAATTCCGCGCTTTGCCTTGTGCAGAGACGGCCTTTGAACAGGGAGCCGCCGCAAGAGATTTGCGGCGGCCCTTTTCATGGAGCCGCCCTTCCCCTGCCCGCGCTGTACGGCAGGGGCAGTTTTCCTGTGCTTTTCGGCCTCTGCCGGGCTTAATAAAAGCTTAATCCCGGCGTCATCGGTTGTTCCCGGTTGCCGTATTGACAGGAATGCGGGAATTCCCTATACTGAAGGGGAAGAGTTGGCTTTAGGCGCCTAGAAAAGCGCGCGGTTTCTTGCTGCGGCTGTTTTGTCTAGGCATTTTGTGACGATTTTGGATGGGGGCGGAGCCTTGCCGTCCGGAAGAAAGGAAAGGGATGTTCCCGTGCCCAAAAGGATTTGCCCGTACTGCGGGACCGAATTGGAGGATACAGCGCAGTATTGCCCGCATTGCGGCGCGCCGGCTCCGGCTTCCAACCCGCAGACGCCGCCGCAGTCCCAGCAATACCAGGCGCCGCCTGCGGGGCCGTATTCCTCTTATCCCTACCATTCCTATGGGCAGAATGCTTACGGGCAGCCAAATTACCAGCCGCCCTATCCCGGTTATCCCGGCTATCAGACGCCTTATCCGCCATCCATGCCGGTGGTGCCGCCGGGCTATCAGCCCCGCAACCGGATCGCCGCAGGCGTCCTGGCCATTGTCATCGGCTGCCTGGGGATCCACAATTTTTACCTCGGTTTTACCAGCCGGGGAGTGGTGCAGCTTCTGCTGACGGTTTTAAGCTGTGGGGTTTTGGCGCTGGTCAGCCAGATCTGGGCAATTGTAGAAGGCGTCCAGATCCTGACCGGCCGCATCGTCTGCGATGCCCGCGGCGTGCCGCTGGTGAACTAAACGTCGAAGGCTGGAGGCATGCCAGCGCCTTGCCGGGCGCCGCAGGAAAGCGGGTAGGCCAGGGATAACAGCAGCCGTAAAAACGAGCTGTTTAGAAAAGAGCCTTGAGGGGATATCTCACCCTTCGCAAACAGAATAAAAAACGGACAGACCATAGGGGGCCTGTCCGTTTTTTATTTGCTCCGGGTTCTACTTGTCCGCCGCTTTACATAAGGATAAAGCGAGGTGAGGACAGGCATGATACCCGATCAAAGGAATGTCACGCAGAGCTTTGAAAAAGCCGCCGCTTATCTGCCTTCCGGGCTGCAAAGGCATCTTGCCCGCCTGCCGGACGGCCTGAAAAGGCGGGTGCAGGAGATCCGTCTGCGCGCCGGCGGGCCGCTGGTCCTATCTGCGCCCGATGGGGAGTGGCGGCTTGACGCGAGCGGCGAGCCTGTGCTGCACTCCCGCCGCCCGTTGTTGGAATGCAGCCCGGCCCAACTTGAGGAATGCTTCCTGCGTCTGTGCAATTTTTCGGTACATACCCACCAGGCGGAGATCTGCCGCGGCTTTGTCACCGCCGACGACGGCTGCCGGGCCGGGATCGCCGGCTCCGCCGTGCGGGAAGGCGACCGGATCGTGTCGGTGCGCGGCATTACCTCGCTGTGCCTGCGGGTCTCCCGCCGGCACGACGGCTGCGCGGGGGAGCTGTACCGCCTGGTCTCGGATCAGGGTCGCCTCCGGTCCGCTTTGCTCTGCGGGGAGCCGGCGAGCGGGAAGAGCAGCCTGCTGAAGGATCTCGCCCGGCAGCTTTCTGAAGGCGGGGACGGCGAAGGCCCCCGGTACCGCGTGTCGGTCGCCGACGAGAGGGGGGAGCTTTCGGGCGGCAGCGGCCTGTCCGGCTGCGACGTGCTCCGGGGATATCCGAAAGCGGAAGGGATAGAGCAGGCGGTACGCTGCCTGGCGCCGGATGTGGTGCTGTTTGACGAGCTCGGCTCCCTGGAGGAAACCGCCGCCGTCTTGCAGGGGCTGAATGCCGGCGTGGCGGCCATCACAACAGCCCACTGCCGGGACGTGCCCTCCCTGCTGCGCCGGCCGCAGCTAAAGGCCGCGCTGCTTTCGGGGGCGTTTGACTATGTAGTCTTTTTGGAAGGCCGAAAGAACCCCGGGCATATTGCCCGGGTGCTGAAAGCGGGGGATTTGCTTGCTCAAGGGGATCGGGCTGCTGCTGGTGATTTTGGCCGGGATCGGCGGGGGGACGGCAGCTTGCCTTGAGCTCAACCGGCGGGCGGCAAACCTGGAAGCCGCTTATCGCCTGATCGGCTGGATGGCGTCCCGCCTGCGCTATACGGCGGCGCCCATCCAGGAGATTGCGGAGGCGGCGGCAGCGGAGCCGGCCTTTTCCCGCCTTTCCTTTTTGGAAAAGGCGGCGGAGGCAATGCGGCTGGGGGAAAGTCCGGCGCAGGCGTGGGACAACGCGGTCGCCGCCGATGACGCCGGCGGGTTCAGGCAGGCAGACAAGGCCCTGCTGCGCGGCTTCGGCCGGGGGCTTGGCTGCAGCGACCTGCAGGGCCAGCTTTCCCACTGCGAGGCCTTTGCGGCGCAGTTGGACGACTCCGCTCGTTCCGCGCGGGTCGAAGCGGCCGCCAAAGGGAAATTGTATGTGACGCTCGGCGCTGCGGGAGGGCTCTGCGCGGCGTTGCTGCTCCTATAAAGCGGCGCCGGGAAAAGCGCGTCCGGCAAGAACGAAAACAGACGGGATGGGGAAAGGAAGAGCGACTCATGGATGTGGACCTGATTTTCAAAATTGCCGCCATCGGCATCATCGTGGCCGTGCTTAATCAGCTTTTGATCCGTTCCGGCCGGGAGGAACAGGCAATGCTGACCACCCTGGCCGGGCTGATCGTAGTGTTGTCAATGATTGTCGGCGAAATCAGCGACTTGTTCGAAACCGTCAAGTCGGTTTTCGGGCTATAGCCATGAGTATGGTTGCCGTATTGGGGATCGCGGTCGTGGCGGCCTTCCTGGCGGTGCTCCTGCGCCGGTACCATCCGGAGTACGCGATGGCGATCGGGCTGATTACCGGGATCCTGATCCTGGTTCTGCTGCTAACGCAGATTGCGCCGGTCGTCAGCCGGCTGAAGGTTCTGCTCGACTCCTCGGCGCTGCCGGAAGAGTATGGGCTGATTTTGTTTAAGGCGTTGGGGATTTGCCTGCTGTCTCAGCTGGCGGCCGACGCCTGCCGGGATGCCGGAGAGAATGCGATGGCGGAAAAGGCGGAACTGGCGGGAAAGGTTTTCCTCCTCCTGCTTGCCCTGCCGCTCTTTGAAAAGATCGCGGAACTGGCCCTCACGTTGATCAACGGGGGGATGTTTTCATGAGCAAGAGATGCAAAGGGAAACCGCTTTACATATATAAGCTGGCTTTACTGGCTGCCGCCCTGCTGTCGCTGCTGCTGCTTCCCGCAGCGGCCGAGGAGAAATCGGCGCTGGACGAGCTGTATGCGGAGCAGCTCGAGGCCAGCGGCGCGCAGGAGCTGTGGGAGAACCTTCCGGCTCAGACCAAGGCCCTGCTGGATTCCTTGGGGATTTCCGAGTTCAACGCCGACCTGTTTTCCCATTTAACGCCGCAGGGCGTTTCCGGCTCCCTTTTTTCCCTTTTGGCGGAGCAGGCCGGCGCGCCGCTGCGGACGATGGGGATTTTATTGGGCGTCGTCCTGCTTTACGCTCTGATGGATGGGATGCGGGAGACCGTAAAGGAAGAGGCCTTGTCACGCGTTTTCGGCGTCATCTGTGCCATTACGGCCTGTACGGCGCTGCTGGTCCCCCTTTCCGGCTGTATCGGCCGGGTGCGGGACGCGGCGGAGAGCACCTCGGTTTTCATGTTCAGCTTTGTGCCGGTGTATTCCGGGATTATGCTGACCTCCGGACAGCCGCTGGGGGCTGCCTCGTACCAGACGGTGGTGCTTTTTGCGGCGGAGCTGATCTCCCTGGCGGCGACCCATCTGATTGTCCCGCTGATGACCACGGCGCTGGCTCTAGGCCTGGTTGGCTCCGTATCCCCGGGCATGAAGCTTGACGCGGCGGGCGGGGCGATCAACAAGGCCTGCGCATGGCTGCTGGGGCTGGCCGCCACGCTTTTCGTTGGGCTGCTTTCCCTTCAGGGGCTGGTGGGGGCCGCTGCCGATTCCCTGACCGGCCGAGCCATCCGCTTTTCCCTGAGCAGTTTTGTCCCCGTGGTCGGCGGAGCCTTGAGCGAGGCGCTTTCCAGCGTACAGGGATGCCTGCAGCTGCTGAAATCCACCTTGGGAGGGTTCGGCATCCTGGCGACGGCGCTGATTGTGCTGCCGCCCCTCCTGGAATGTGCGCTTTGGTCGCTGACCCTTTCCCTCTGTTCCATGGCGGCGGACATCTTTTCGCTGGGATCCCTTTCTTCGCTGTTTAAGGCGGCGCAGGGGGTGCTCAAAACCCTGATGGGGGTGCTGGCCGCCTGCTCTTTGTTTATGATTATCGCCACCACCATCGTTACGATGGCGGGCTCCGCGGCGGGCGGGGCGTAAGAAGCGCCGCCGGCTTTTGCGGCGGGCCCTGCTTCAAGGGCTTGGGGCCTGCGGGAGGCGGGCTGCCTTGCCCGGTTGTTTCCCCTAAAGCCGCAGCTTCTCGGAACGGCGGCCGGGGAGCCCTCTTTCCCTGAATCATCGCCTTTGGGGCTTCTGCTTTGTACCATGCCGCAGCGGTTTTCCGGCCGCGCTCAGAAAGGATGGGTCATCATGATGGACGGGGTAACCAGCTGGGCGGCCGCCTTGTGCACGGCGGCCATCGGCTGCACGGCGCTGCATATGCTGGCGCCCAAGGGCGGGTTAGGCAAGCTGCTCCGTCTGCTGACCGCCGCCTTCTTCCTATGCTGTATGGTGTCCCCGCTGCTGGAATTAAAAAACCTCCTCCCGCTGTCCTTGGATTCGCTGCCTCAGGAGGTTTCCGCCGAAGCGTTGCAGGAGCGGGTAAGCGCGCAGTTTGAGCGCCAGGTGACCGCCGCCCTTGAAAAGGCGGCCGTGCAGGCGCTGGAGCGATACTCGATTGTGCCTGCAAAAGTTGATGTGGAGATGGATATTGACGATACGGGCGGCATATACATTACTAAAATTATCCTATACCTGGACAAACAAGATGCCGACAGCATGATCACGGCCAAGCAGGTGATGGAACAGCGGCTCGGCGTTGAGGTGGATGTCGCCGTATTGGAGGGATGAGGGAACGGCCAAAGCAGAGGCAAGCGGATGGACAGTACGGAAAGAGGGCACGACAAGTAAACAGACACGAAGAGTTTGAAAGGTATGCAGCGAAAGCGCGCTTTTCAAACAAATTCCTTGAAGGGATGGAGTTACAATGGACGATAAAGAGGCGCCGGCCGGCCGTGGAGAGAGCAAAGGAAGAGGGATGAAGGAGACGCTTGAAAAATACGGGAAGCGCCTGTTCGGCGAAAAGGGAGGGGGGCTCAAAAGTGGAAGGAACTGGATGCTGATTGCCGGGCTGGCCGGGATCGCTTTGATCGGGCTGTCCGCCTTCCTGCCAAAGGGGGACAAGGAGGCGGCGGCGCCGGTAAGCGCGCAGGCATCCCAAAGCGCGCAGGAATTCGTCAGCCAGACCGAAGAAAAGCTGGCGGCGATTGTGCGCAGCATAGAGGGGGCGGGCGAATGCCGGGTGATGGTAACCCTTGAAAACGGCGTGGAATACGTCTATGCGACGAAGGAACGGATCAATTCCGACCGCCAGGAGGGGGAAGACAAGGTGTCCCAGCGGGACGACAGCGACAAGTCGGTGATTGTGGTGGATACCGGCGACGGCAAGCAGGGGCTGCTGGTCACCGAAATCCAGCCCACCGTCAAAGGCGTGGTCGTCGTCTGCGAAGGGGGGGATCAGCCCTTGGTTCAGCAGCGGGTTATTGACACCATCACCACGGCGCTGAATCTTTCCTCCAAGCGGGTTTGTGTGACCAAGTTAAGCCAATAGCGCAGGGAAAGCGTGACAAACCAATTTCAAAACGAAAGGATCGGAGCAACCATGAGCGGAATTTTCGGCAAAAAGCAGATACTGCTGGCGGTGCTGGTCGTAGCGCTGGGGGTCGCGGTATACCTGAATTATTATTTTTCGGCCCAGAATCCCCCGGTCGCCGATGCCGGCACTTCCACCAGCACGTCGGACAGCAAAAACCTGGGGGACGCGCAGTACGTCAACAACGGCTCCACCACCACGCCGCCTGCCAGCGAGGGCGGGACAGCGGCCACCGGCGACCCGGACGACTATTTCACCCAGGCCCGCCTGAACCGGGAAAACGCGCGGGATGAGGCGCTTGATATCCTCCGCGACCTGATGAACGACGTCAAGGCGAGCGAGGAGACGCAGCAGCAGGCCCTCGGCGAAGCGGCGGCGATCGCCGAAGCGGTGGAGCAGGAGAGCAAGATTGAAAGCCTCATCAAAGCCAAGGGCTTTTCGGACTGCGTCGCCTATATTGCGGACGATGCGTGCAACATCGTGGTGCGTTCGGATGGGATGACGCCCCAGGAGGCGCTGCAGATTACCGAAATCGTGACCGCCCAATCAAAGATTGTCGCGCAAAATGTGAAGATTGTCACGGTGAATTAAGAAAAAATGGTTGCTCTCCAATCACTTTGTGGTATAATAATCAGGAAAGCCGTCCATCGTAAGAAAGAAGCGGCCCGGTATTGGAATGTCGGTTTTCCCGCGCAGGCCGGGCGTATGCAAAGACGGTGTGAGGCAGGAGGAACACTGCGTGAAAAAGGAGGTCCGTTTACATGGACGATAGGGAATACAGGCCGGCGGAAGGAAGCTGCATCATTTCGGAGGATGTCATCGCGTCAATCGCCAGCACCGCGGCCCTTGAAGTGCCCGGCGTCGCCGGGATGGCGCAGCGTCCGGCCGACCTGAGGGGCTTTATCGGCTCGGCGGCGTCAAAAGCGGTCCGGGTCCTTAACAACGAAAACGAAACCATTCTGGACGTTTATGTGAACTTGAAGCTCGGCGCGCGGATACCGGAGGTAGCCGGTGAGGTGCAGCACAGCGTGAAGGTGGCCGTCCAGTCGATGACCGGCAAGCCGGTCAACAAAATCAATGTCCATGTCGCCGGCCTCGTCCTTGACGAGCCGAAGGAAACGACCGTTTGATTACGCGGAACCCTCCGCAGCGATGTGGAGGGTTTCTTTCTATTATCCCTGTCGGATTATAGGGGAAACGGGTTAAAGAACACGGTTTCTCCGGCGCGTACCTTGAAGCGGGAAAAGAAAAGACGGAAAAAGCCGCGCAGAGGCGGCGGGAGCGAAAGGGTGGTCATTGCCATGACACGACGCGAAGCGCGCGACCTGGCGTTTGTCCTGTTGTTTGAAAAATCCTTCACCGGCGAGCCGGTGCGTGAAATTCTGCTGAACGCCGGGGAGGCGCGGGACGTGCAGGGCGATGCCTTCGCCCTGTCCCTCGCCGAAGGCGCCGAGGAACATATGGAAGAAATCGACCGGCTGATTTCCACCCACTCCCACCGCTGGACAAAGGGGAGGATTTCCCGGGTGGCTCTGGCGGTCATGCGCCTGGCGGTCTATGAGATGCTGTATGCGGCGGACATCCCGGTGAGCGTTTCGATCAACGAAGCGGTGGAGCTCGCCAAGAAATACGGCGGGGATGAGGACGGCGCCTTTATCAACGGGGTGCTGGGCGGCATTTCCCGCCAGCTGGCGGCGGACGGGGAATCGGCGGCCGGTACGGCGGCGCCGGATACGGAAATGCCGGCGGGGGCTTCGGAATGAGGGCCTCATATCTGGGGATAGACACCAGCAATTACACCACGTCGACGGCGCTGTATTTCCCGGATCCCCCGGAGATCCGCCAGAAAAAGCGGCTTCTCCCGGTAAAGCAGGGGGAGCTCGGCCTGCGCCAAAGCGACGCGGTGTTTCACCATACCCGCCAGCTGCCGGATTTGCTGGAAGAGCTGCTGGCGTCGGACGGGCCGATCCGGGCGGTCGGCGTGTCGGAGAAGCCCTGCGAGGCGGAGGGCTCGTATATGCCCTGCTTCCTGGCGGGTCTTGGGACCGCCCGTTCTTTGGCGGCGGCGCTGCATGTCCCGCTGCGCCGCTTCACCCATCAGCAGGGCCATGTGGCGGCCGCGGCCTTCGGGGCTGGCTGCCCGGAGTTGCTGAAGGCGGATTTCCTGGCTTTTCATGTTTCGGGCGGCACGACCGATGCGCTGCTGGTCCGCCCGGACGGTGAACAGGGGATCCGCTGTACGCTCGTCGCCTCCTCGCTTGACCTGAAGGCGGGGCAGCTGATTGACCGGGTGGGCAGGCTGCTGGGGCTGGCTTTTCCCGCCGGCCCTGCGCTTGAGGAGCTGGCGCGGACGGCTCCCCGGCCAAGGGCGAAGCCGCGCCCAACCCTGCGGGGGGCGGACTGCTCCCTGTCCGGGGTGGAAAACCAATGCACCCAAAAAAACCGGGAGGGCGTGCCGGCGGCGGAGATCGCCCGCTTCTGCCTGGAAAGCGTGCTGGCCGCCGTTGCGGGGATGACCGAGGCGCTGCAGCGGGAATATCCCGGCCTGCCGCTGCTTTATGCCGGCGGGGTGATGTCCAACGCCTTCCTGCGGCAGGAGCTGTCCGGCCGGTTTCAGGGGCGCTTTGCGCCGCCTGCCTTTTCGGCCGACAATGCGGCCGGGGTTGCGCTTTTGGGCGCGCTGAAGGAAGGGGGGCTGGCGCTGTGACTGTGATTACCGTCAGCCAGCTCAACCGCTATGTAAAGTCGTTGCTTGAGGGGGACAAAAACCTCGCCAGCGTCTACATCAGCGGCGAGATCTCGAATTTCACCAACCATTATAAATCCGGGCACCTTTACCTGTCCCTCAAGGACGAGGGGGCGCTGGTCCGGGCGGTGATGTTCCGCGCCTATGCCTCCAAGCTGCCGTTCCGCCCCGAAAACGGGATGAAGGTGATCGTCAAGGCCCGCGTGTCCCTGTATGAAAAGGACGGCTCGTTTCAAATCTATGTGGAGGAGATGCAGCCGGACGGGGTCGGAGCGCTTCAGGTGGCGTATGAGCAGCTGAAAAAACGCCTGGCGGAAGAGGGCTTGTTTGACGAACGCCGGAAAAAGCCGCTGCCTCCGTATCCCGGGCGGATTGGGGTCATTACCTCGCCGACCGGGGCGGCCGTGAGGGACATCCTCAATGTGCTCGGCCGGCGCTATCCGCTGGCGCGCATCGTCTTCGCGCCGGTGCTGGTGCAGGGGGAGGGCGCGCCGCCGCAGCTCATCAAGGCCCTGCAGTTTTTTAATGAAGTCAACGCGGCGGATGTGATTATTATCGGGCGGGGCGGCGGCTCTATAGAGGAGCTGTGGGCCTTCAACGACGAGGGGGTTGCCCGGGCCGTCGCGGCTTCCCACATCCCGGTGATCTCCGCCGTCGGGCACGAAACAGACTTTACTATCTGCGATTTTGCGGCGGATCTCCGCGCGCCCACCCCGTCGGCGGCGGCGGAGCTGGCGGTTCCCGACCAGTTACAGCTGCTGTCCCGGCTGGAGCAGATCAAGGGGCGGATCCGTCAGGGGGCGCGGGCGTCTGTGGACCGGGCGGCCCATCGGCTGGCCGTTGCCCGTTCGCGCCGCTGCCTGTCCACCCCCCTTTTCGCGGTGGAGGAGCAGGGGATGCGGCTGGATTACCTGACCCGCGCCTTTGTCCATGCGGCGCAGAACAGCCTGACTGAGTCGGGCCGCCGGCTTGCCGCCGCCGGCGGGAAGCTGGATGCCCTCAGCCCTCTCAAGGTGCTGTCCCGCGGCTATTCCATCCCCTATTCGGGGGAAAAGATGGTGAAAAGCACGCGGGACGTTTCCCCCGGCGATCCGCTGACGGTGCGGGTAAGCGACGGGACGATCGCCTGCACCGTGGACAGCGTCTCCAAGCGGGCCGCCAAGACGGCCCCAAAGGGCGAAAAGAAACAGTCCGGGGTTCGCTGATGCAAGATGGATTGGAAGGGAACAGCCTTTGACGGGCGGCCTCCCTTACGATAGAAACGAATGGAAAAACAGGGAAGGGGAAGACCATGGCGGAAGAATGGACCTTTGAAAGGGCGATGACCCGGCTGGAACAAATCGTGGCGGCCCTTGAGAGCGGGAAATGCACCCTGGACGAATCGCTGAAGCTTTTTGAAGAGGGCACCAAGCTGACCGCCTACTGCACCAAGGCGCTCAAGACGGCGGAGCAGAAGATTATCAAGCTTACGGCCGCCGATGTTGCGGCGGCCAAGCAGGCGGCCGGCGGGGCGGAGCCGGAGGCCGCGGCTCCTGCATCGGAGGAGGCGCCCCCTGAAAGCCTGACGGAATAGGGCGCCCTGCCGCCGGAACGCCGGCAAGGCTCGGCGAAAGTCCCCTATGGCCGGCGGCGGGACAAGGATACAAAAGCGGAGGAGAAAACCATGGCTGGACTGTATGACGAGGTATTGGACCGCCACCGGCAGAAGGTGGAGCAGGCGCTCCCCTCCTATCTGCCGGACGGGGAGGCGTCGCTCCAGAAAACCGTTTACCAGGCGATGCGTTATGCCTGCACCGATGGGGGAAAACGCCTGCGGCCGGTGCTGGTTATGGAATTCTGCCGGCTCTGCGGCGGCCTGTCGGACAAAGCGATCCCCTTCGCCTGTGCGATTGAAATGATCCATTCCTATTCTTTGGTCCATGACGACCTGCCCTGTATGGATAACAGCCCGCTCCGGCGGGGCAAGCCTTCCGTCCACGCCGCTTATGGGGAGGACATGGCCCTGCTGGCCGGCGACGGGCTGCTTACCCGCGCATTTGAGGTGATGCTCGCGGAGGAAAACCGGCAGGGGCTCCCGCCGGAAAGGGCTCTGCGCGCGGCCTCTGCGCTGGCGGAGGCGGCCGGGGCCGGGGGGATGGTCGGCGGCCAGGTGATCGACCTGCAAAGCGAGGGCAAGGCCATTGATTTGCCCACGCTGGAGCAGCTTCAGCGCGGGAAAACGGCGGCGCTGATTACCGCCGCATGCGAAATGGGCTGCCATATCGGCGGCGGATCGGCCAAGGAGCTGGAAGCCGCCCGCCGCTTCGGGCAGGAGCTCGGCCTCTGCTTTCAGATTATTGACGACATCCTGGATGTCACGGCAACACCCGAAGAGCTGGGCAAGCCGGTCGGCGGGGACCGCGTGAATCAAAAAGTGACGTATGTGTCCCTCCTCGGGCTTGAGGAGGCCGCCCGGCTGGCGGCGGAACGGACCGAGCGGGCGGCGGAGGCTTTGGCCCCCTTTGGAAAAGAAGCGCAGCCGCTGCGCGCCCTTGCCTTTGCCCTGCTGGACCGCACCCATTGAGCAATGCCCCGTGCCTGCCGGCGTCTGTTCAGCGGCAGCAGGAAGGGGACAAGGGGTGCCGCCGCGGTGAAAAGGGCGCGTAGGACGGTATCTTCAGCGGAAAGGCTGGAAAGCAATGGATATGCTGATTGGATTTTTTCAGAATAAGGCGTTGTTTGCCGCGGCGCTCGGCTGGTTCTGCGCGCAGGTGGCAAAGGCGCTGCTTACGCTGATTTTTACGCGTAAGTTCAAGGCGGAGCGGCTGTGGGGCGCCGGCGGGATGCCGAGCGCTCATTCCACGATGGTCTGCGCGCTCACCGTATCAATCGCCCGGTTTGACGGGATCCATACGGCGGCGTTTGCTCTGTCCGTGATGTTCGCCTTTGTCACGATGTACGACGCGATGGGCGTCCGGCGGGAAACGGGCCTGCACGCGAAGCTGCTGAATAAATACTTAAATCAGATTGAGCAGCAGAATGCGGACAAAGACGGGGATGGCGTCCCGGACGAAGAGGTGGACGAGATCGAGCTCAAGGAGTTTATCGGCCATACGCCGCTGGAGGTGCTCGGCGGCGCTCTGCTGGGGATCCTGGTCGGCATCCTGGTTTAATTTGGCGCAATCCTCTGTAAAGCGAGGCTTTTCCGTATGTCGGATTCTATAGCGGATACCCTGTCCAACACAAAAATATTAAAATATATCCATTCTCCGGAGGATATCAAGCATTTGTCGCTGCCGGAGCTCCAGGCGCTCTGCCGGGAACTCCGCGAGGTGCTGGTGGATACCGTTTCCCACACCGGCGGCCATCTCTCGTCCAACCTTGGGATTGTCGAAGTAACGGTGGCGATGCACCGGGAATTTTCGACACCGCAGGATCAGTTTGTCTGGGACGTGGGGCACCAATGCTATGTCCATAAGCTGCTCACCGGCCGGGCGGAGCGGTTTGACACGCTGCGCCAGGAGGGCGGCCTCTCCGGCTTCCCCAATCCCAGGGAAAGCGAGCACGACGCCTTTATCGTCGGGCATTCCAGCACCTCCATCTCCGCCGCCAACGGGATGGCGAAAGCAAAATCCATGCTGGGGGAGGACGGGTATGTCGTGGCGGTGATCGGGGACGGCGCCTTGACCGGCGGCTTGGCCTACGAGGGGCTGAGCAACGCCGGGCGAAGCAAGGACCGCCTGATCGTCGTGCTCAACGACAACGGGATGTCAATCAGCCAGAACGTCGGCTTTGTCGCCCGCCATCTGGCCGCGCTGCGGGCCCGTCCGCATTATGTGCGGTTCAAAACGAAGGTCAGCAGTGCGGTGGCCAGCATCCCCTATATCGGCACACCCCTGCGCAATAAACTGCTGCATTGGAAGACGGAACTCAAGAAAATGCTCTATTCCCGCAGCAGCTTTTTTGAGGAAATGGGCTTTAATTATATCGGGCCGCTGGACGGGCACGACCTTGACGAGCTGATCAAGGGGTTCCAGGCGGCCAAAAAGCTGGACCGGCCGGTGCTGATGCATGTCGCCACCGTGAAGGGCAAGGGGTATCCCTTTGCAGAAGAAAACCCCGATATTTACCACGGGGTGTCCTGCTTTGACGCCAAAACCGGCTGCACCCCCGCTTCTGCCGAGAGCTTTTCAACCGTATTCGGCAGGGAGCTGTGCGCTTTGGCGGAAGAAGACCGCCGGATCTGCGCCATTACCGCGGCGATGAAGGATGGGACGGGCCTGCTCGGCTTTTCCCAGCAGTTCCCTAAGCGCTGCTTTGACGTGGGGATTGCCGAGGAACACGCGGTGACCTTTGCGGCCGGCCTGGCCCACGACGGGGCGCTGCCGGTATTCGCCGTCTACTCCACCTTCCTGCAGCGCGGCTATGATCAGATCCTGAACGATGCCGCCATCGGCAGGGAGCACGTTGTTCTGGCGATTGACCGCGCCGGCATTGTGGGGGACGACGGGGAAACCCACCAGGGGATTTTTGACGTGGCTTTTTTGAATACAATCCCAGGGGTGACCGTGTATTCCCCTTCCTGCTTTGAGGAGCTGCGGATCACCCTTAGGCAGGCCCTCTATGACGAAGAGGGGATCGCCGCCGTCCGCTATCCTAAGGGGGGGGAGATGCCCGGCCTGAAGGATTACCACCCCGATTACCGGCCGTATACCCTGTGGGAGGAACCGGGGGCGGATACCCTGCTGATCACATATGGGCGCCTTTTTGCCACGGTGAGGCAGGCGGCCCGGCAGCTAAACGGGGCGGCAAAGCCGGTATCTGTTTTGAAGCTGACCCGGATCCTGCCGCTTGATCCGGAATGTGTCCGCACCGCCCTGCGGTACCGGCGGGTGATTTTTTTTGAGGAGGGGATCCGGAGCGGCGGCGCCTGCGAGCATTTTGGCGCCAAGCTGATGGACGCCTGCTACCGCGGCCTTTACCAGAGCGTGGCGATCGACACCTTCGTCCCGGTCTGTAAGCCGGAGCGGGGCCTTGCGGCGAACGGGCTGGACCTGGATGGGATCCTCTCCGTGGTGCAGAGGAGGATGGGCGATGCCGGCTGAACGGGAGGGACAGACCCGCTTGGATATCGCGATGGTCCGCCGCGGCCTGGAATCGAGCCGGGAGCGCGCGAAGGCGCGGATCCTGGCCGGCGACGTGCTGGTGAACGGCAAGGTGCAGCGCCGCCCCTCTTTTCTTACGGAGGAGGATGCGGAGATCGTTTGCCGGGGCGAGGGGCTTGTCTATGTCGGCCGGGGCGGCCGCAAGCTGGAAAAGGCGGTGGACGGGCGCTTTGACCTCCGCGGCGCGGCGGCGCTTGACGTAGGCGCGTCCACCGGCGGGTTTACCGACTGCCTGCTGAGAAACGGGGCTGCCCGCGTTTACGCTGTTGATGTGGGGCATGGGCAGCTGCATCCTTCCCTGCTGTCGGATCCCCGGGTGGTCAACCTGGAAGGGACGGACATCCGCGACGGAGAGGCGCTGGGCCGGGCAGTGCCGCTTGGCGGCATAGACTTTTGCGCGGTTGACGTCTCCTTTATCTCGTTGACCAAAGTCCTGCCCTGCGTCCTGCCCTTCCTGAAACAAGGCGCTGCGCTGGTCTGCTTGATCAAGCCGCAGTTTGAAGCGGGGCGTTCCGCGGTGGGAAAGCGGGGCGTGGTCCATGACGCGCAGGCGCACCGCCGGGTGCTGGAATCGCTGTGCGCTTTTTTTGCCGGCTTAGGGCTGGCAGCGGTGAAGCTGGAGCATTCGCCGATCGCCGGAGGGGACGGCAATATTGAATTTTTGGCGACGCTGCGGTATGATAAAGAAAGCGGCAGCCGCAGCGCTCCGGCTGCATCGGGAGTAAGCGCCGCCTGCATTGCCGACGTGGTGGCGGCCGCGCATAGAGCGCTGAAAGGATGAAACATGTTGCGCGTCGTAGTGATTACCAATGAAAAGGCTTCCGGCGTCGCTGCGGCCATCGGCCCGGTGCGGGAGGCGCTGTCCGGCCTGGGAGCGGAGGTCCTGCTGCCAAAGCCGGGCTGCGCCTTCCCGGAAAACGCCGACGACGGGCTGCTTTCCGCAGGGGATCTGGTGATCGCCCTGGGCGGGGACGGGACGATTATCCACACGGCCAAACGGGCCGCCCCGCTGGGCAAGGCGGTGCTGGGGATCAACTGCGGCACGCTGGGCTTTATGGCCGGGCTGGAGGCGGACGAGCTGCCGCGTCTGGCCGACCTGATTGAGGGGCGGTACACGGTGGAAAAGCGAATGATGCTTTCGGTGCGCCTTTGTCCGGCCGAGGGGAAGCCGGCCGATTTTCAGGCGCTCAACGAAGCGGTGCTGGCCCGCGGCCCGCAGTCCCGCATGGTAAAAATCGCGGTTTCCAGCGGGCAGGAGCCGGTGGCCTCCTACAGCGCCGACGGGGTGATCGTGGCCACGCCGACCGGCTCCACCGCCTATTCCCTTTCTGCCGGCGGGCCGATCGTGGACCCGGCAGTCGACTGCCTGCTGCTTACGCCGGTGTGCCCCCATTCGCTGTATGCGCGCTCCTATATTTTCAGCGCCGAAGCGAGGCTGGCGCTCCGCCCGGAGAAATCCCGCGGGGAAGAGGCGTATCTGACGGTGGACGGGGAGGAGAGCGTCCGCGTAGGCTTCGGGGATACCGTGCATATCGCCCGCTCCGCCTATCCGGCCTGCCTGATCCGTATCAAGGAACAGCCGTTTTACCAGACGCTTGAGCAAAAGCTGACCACCCGGCGGTAGCCGTGCCGCCCATCATTCCGACAGAGAAGGGCTTGGACAATGAAGGCGAAACGACAGGCGAAGATCTTGGAAATCATCCATACCCACCCGATCACCACGCAGGAGGAGCTGATGAAAGCCCTTCTGCAGGAAGGGTTTTCCGTCACGCAGGCGACCATTTCCCGGGATATCAAGGAGCTGCGACTGATCAAAACCCTGGGCAGCGACGGCACCTACCGCTATTCCACCGTCCGGCAGGAGAACGAGCACCTTTCTTCCCGGTTCCACTCCCTGTTTTCGGATGCGGTCGTCAATATTGACTACGCGGGGAACATCGTCGTGGTGAAATGCATGACCGGCATGGCCCAGGCGGCCTGCGCGGCGATGGATTCCCTGCAGCGGGGGGATATCGTGGGTACGATTTCGGGGGACGATACCTTCCTGTGCGTGATGAAGGACGAGAATAAAGCCATCGACCTGGTGACGGAGCTGAAAAAGCTGCTGCGCGGCGCAAGGGCCTGAGGCGCTTGCGCCGCCCCTGCCGGCGGAGGAGGATATGTATGCTGACCAGCCTGCATATAGAGAATATTGCCGTGATAGAGCGGGCGGACATTGAGCTGCAGCCTGGCCTGAATGTGCTCACCGGCGAAACCGGCGCGGGAAAATCGATGGTGATTGACGCGATCAATGCGGCGCTGGGGGAGAGGGTCAGCCGGGACGTGGTGCGGACCGGCAGCGCGCAGGCCAAGGTGACCGCCCTGTTTTCAGACATCTCCGCCCATACCGCCGCGCAGCTGGAGGAGCTGGGCTACGCGCCGGACGAGGACGGGCTGCTCCTGATCCAGCGCACGATCTCCGCCGAAGGCAAGGGCAGCTGCCGGATCAACGGCCTGCCCGCTACGGTGGCGGTCCTGCGCGCGATTGGCCGCTTGCTGGTCAATATCCACGGCCAGCATGAAAACCAGGCCCTTCTTGCGCCGGAAAAGCATGTGGAATATCTGGAGAAGCTGGGCGGGCTGCTCCCTCTGCGCGACGCCTTCCGCGCGGCGTATGGGGAATATACCGCCCTTTGCCGCCGGCTGGAGGAGGTCACCATGGACGATGGCGCCAAGGCGCGGCGCCTGGATATCCTCCGCTTCCAGATTGACGAGATTGAGGCGGCGTCGCTCCGCCCTGGGGAAGAGGAAGAATTGAAGCGCCAGCGGGAGCTGTACCGCAACGCGGAACGGATCGCGGTTTCCCTTGCGGCAGCCCGGGAACTGCTCTCCGGCGGCGAAGAGGGAGGCGGGGCGATCCCGCTGCTGTCCCAGGCCTCCGGCGAGCTGCGGGAGGCGGGCCGCTATGTTGAGGAGCTGGCCGGCTTAGCCGACCGGACGGAGTCCCTTTTGTACGAGCTGGAGGAGTGCGGAAGCGACCTGCGCGATTTCGCCTCCCACCTTGAGTTTGAGCCGGGAGAGCTGGAACGGGTGGAGGAACGTCTGGACCAGATCCGCCGCCTCCTGTCCAAATACGGGGCGGACGAGCAGGCGGTCCTCGCCTACAAGGAGCAGGCGCAGCAGGAGCTGGAGAGCATAGAAATGTCGGACGAGCTGGCGGCTAAGCTGCAAAAGCAGTGCAAGCAGGCGCAGGACCAGGCATACCTAGCCGCCAAGCGGCTTTCCGACGCGCGCAAGGCCGCTGCGGCCGATTTTGCGAAGCGGGTCGGGGAAGAGCTGGCCTTTCTTGATATGCCGGGCGTGCGGCTTGAGGTCGCGGTAGAGCCGGTTCCCATGTGCTCCAGCGGGATAGACAGGGTGGAGTTCCTGATCGCCGCGAATCCGGGCGAGCCCCCGAAGCCCATTGCCAAAATTGCCTCCGGGGGC
>CAJFQI010000024.1 GCA_904419005.1 Candidatus Avimonas faecium
AAAACGCCAGCGCATCCAGGTCCAGGGGCTCCGCTCGCCATGGGGGCGGTCATCGTATGGCATCCTTCATCGACTTTACGTACTCGCCAATATATTTCGGCGCGTCCTTACCATGCTTTTCAAGCAGCTTTATAATCGCCGAGCCCACGATAGCGCCGTCGGAAATATCCGCCATCTTCTTTGCTTGCTCCGGTGTGGAAATACCAAACCCAATCGCACAAGGTACATCGGTATTTTCCCTTACTACCTTCACAATAGAAGCAAGGTCTGTCTTAATCTCGCTTCGCATACCCGTCACGCCGAGACTGGAAACAATATACAGGAAGCCTTCCGCTTCTTTTGCGATCCTGGCAATACGGTTTTCTGATGTCGGTGCAATCAGAGACACTAAATCAACGCCGTACCTGTGACAGAACGGCAAGAATTCTTCTTTTTCCTCAAAAGGGAGATCGGGCAGGATAAGCCCGTCCATGCCAATAGCTCTGCAGGTGGAGATAAAGCGTTCCGCCCCATAAGAGAACACGACGTTGGCATAGGTCATAAAGACCATCGGAACAGGTATATCCCTGCGCAGTCCTTTGACAAGGGTGAAAACCTTATCCGTGGTCGTGCCGCCGCGCAGGGCGCGGAGGTTGGCGCCCTGTATCACGGGCCCTTCGGCGGTGGGATCGGAAAATGGGATGCCAAGCTCAATGAGGTCTGCACCGTTTTCCACAGCAGCACGGACAGCCGCGGCGGTGGTTTCCAGATCGGGGTCGCCACAGGTGATAAAGGCGATGAAAGCCTTTCCGTTTTCAAAGGCTTTTTTGATATTACTCATGGATATCCTCCCCTCTGTAACGGGCAATGGCGGCGCAATCCTTGTCTCCTCTGCCGGATATGGTAATTACGATGATTTTGTCCCGGTCCATTGCGGGGGCGATCTTCATGGCGTGCGCAACAGCGTGAGCCGATTCGATTGCCGGAATAATGCCCTCGGTCCTTGCCAGATACTCAAAAGCGTTTACCGCCTCGTCATCGGTAACGGGAACGTATTCTGCCCTGCCAATATCGTGCAGATGAGCGTGCTCAGGGCCGACGCCGGGGTAGTCGAGTCCTGCGGAAATGGAATAGACGGGGGCGATCTGGCCGTATTCATCCTGACAAAAATATGACTTCATTCCGTGGAAGATGCCAACTCTTCCGGTAGCAATGGTTGCCGCCGTCTCAAAGGTATCAACGCCTCTGCCGGCCGCCTCACAGCCGATCAGGCGAACGCCCTTATCGCCTATGAAATGATAGAAGCTGCCGATCGCATTCGAGCCGCCGCCTACACAAGCGATAACCGCATCGGGCAGCCTCCCCTCCTTCTCCATGATCTGCTCCTTGATTTCCTTAGAAATAACCGCCTGAAAGTCACGAACGATGGTCGGAAACGGATGGGGGCCCATGACCGAACCGAGGCAGTAATGGGTATCCGAAATACGGGAAGTCCACTCACGCATGGCTTCGGATACAGCGTCCTTTAATGTGGCGGTGCCGGTCTTCACAGGGATGACCTGCGCGCCAAGCAAACGCATACGGTACACATTGAGCGCCTGCCGAATGGTATCCTCTTCGCCCATAAATACGACACATTCCATGTCCATAAGGGCGGCAGCGGTTGCTGTGGCAACTCCATGTTGTCCGGCTCCTGTTTCGGCAATCAAACGTGTTTTCCCCATCTTCTTTGCAAGGAGTGCCTGACCGAGAACATTATTGATCTTATGCGCCCCGGTGTGGTTAAGATCCTCGCGTTTGAGATAAATTTTCGCACCCCCGAGGTCTTTGGTCATTTTCGCGGCGAAATACAGCCTTGACGGCCTGCCTGCATATTCATTGAAAAGCCCGGTAAGCTCCCTGTTAAATTCGGGATCATTTTTATAGTGGTTATACGCTTCTTCCAGTTCAATGACCGCATTCATCAGCGTTTCGGGAATGTACTGACCGCCGTGAATACCGAAGCGTCCGTTTGGGTTTGTCATAATCCCGCTCCCTTCCTGACAGCGGCAAGGAATGCCGCCATTTTTGCCTTATCTTTTCTTCCGTCCGTTTCAATACCGGAGCTGACATCCACCGCATAAGGGCGGAGCATATTCACTGCATTTCCCACATTATCGGGTGAAAGTCCTCCTGCAAGGAAATACGGCCTTTTTATGTTCCGGATCCGTTCCCAGTCAAATACCGTTCCCGTACCTGCACCGGAGTCAAGCAGTATATAATCCGCTGCGCTTTGTTCAATATATAGAATATCGCTGGCCGCATGGATACGAAAAGCCTGGATGATCGGCTTATCGGCAAAGAGCCGTAACCGGCTAATGTACTCTTCATCCTCATCGCCGTGAAGCTGAGCAATGTCAATGGTCCCGTTATTCAATAGCTTGGCGACGTTTTTCGGACATTCATTTACAAATACGCCGACGGCTTGAATTCCGGGCGCCAGCAACCGCTTCCATTCGGCCGCCTTATCGGGTGAAACATAGCTCTTGCTTTGCGGTGCAAAGACGAATCCGATATAGTCCGGGTGGAGTTCGTTTGCGGCTTCTATATCACAAGGCCGGGAAAGCCCGCAAAGTTTCACCTTTGTCATAGCAAACCTCGCAGTTCATCCAGCTTAGCCTTTTTGTCCGGCGCTCTCATGAGGATTTCCCCAATCAAAACAGCATCCGCGCCGATTGCACGGAGCTTTTCTACATCCCCGGCGCAGCTCACCCCGCTTTCGGAAACGAACAGCACATCACGGGGAATCCGCTCTCTGAGCCGGCGGCTGTTGTCCGTATCGACGGAAAAATCTTTCAGATTCCGGTTGTTGACACCGATGATGCGCGCCCCTGCCTTTAGCGCGGTCTGCACTTCGTTTTCATCGTGCGCTTCCACCAATGCGGACAGACCAAGCTCATCGCAAATGCCAATATATGCTTTAATTTGCTCCGCACTCAAGATAGAACAGATCAGCAGCACCGCCGATGCGCCGAGCGTCTTCGCCTCGTAGATCATATACTCATCTACAGTAAAGTCTTTCCGCAGGCAGGGCGTAGAAACGGTTGAAGCGATCTCTTTCAGATACTCGTCACTTCCGAGGAACCATTTCGGCTCGGTCAATACGGAAATGCCGTCCGCCCCTGCCGCTTCGTACTCTTTGGCAATCTGCCGATACGGGAAAACGGGGGCGATGAGCCCTTTTGAAGGGGATGCTTTCTTGCACTCACAGATAAAAGAGAGGTTCGGCGATCTTAGTGCATTTTCAAAAGCGAAGTTACCTTTTGGCAAGCATAAGGCTTGCCGTTTCAATTCTTCAAGCGGTATTTTCAATTTTGCTTGCTCGGTACGTTCCCGGGCGTATCCCGCAAGCCGGTCAAGGATCGTCATACCCCTACCTCCGGTCGGTTGCTGACTTGGATAAGTTTGTTCAGCGTTTCCAGCGCCTTGCCGGAATCGATCATCTCCGCGGCAAGTGCAATACCGTCTTTCATGCTGCCAGCCTTCCCTCCGATATAGAGCGCTGCGCCCGCGTTCATAAGGACGGCGTTTCTTTTATGGCCTTTTTCGCCGTTTAAGATCGCAAGGGTGATCTTAGCGTTTTCTTCGGGTGTGCCGCCCTTAAGGTCTTCTTTGGCGCAGCGTTCAAAGCCGAAGTCTTCCGGCGCAATCACAGAGGACTTGAACCAGCCGTCGCGGATCTCGCAGACCGTCGTCGGCGCGCTCAGGGAGATCTCATCCAGCTTATCCTGGCCGTACACAACCATGCCGCGCTTGATGCCGAGGTTGATCAGGACCTGCGCCAGCGGCCCCACCAGATAATCGTCATATACGCCGAGAAGCTGCATAGACGGCATACCGGGATTGGTCAACGGGCCAAGAATATTGAACACGGTGCGAAAACCAAGTTCCTTGCGGATAGCGCCCACGTACTTCATAGACGTGTGGTATTTCTGTGCGAAGAAGAAGCACATGCCCACCTCGTTCAACAGCTCGATGCATCGGGCGGGGCTTTGCAGGATGTTGACGCCAAGGGCTTCCAGGCAATCGGCCGTCCCGCACTGGGAAGACGCGGCTCGGTTTCCGTGCTTTGCGACCTTCACGCCGCCCGCGGCCGCAACGAGCGCCGAAGTAGTCGAAATATTAAAGCTGCGGGCGTTGTCGCCTCCTGTACCAACGATTTCAAAGAGCTCCATCCCGGTTTCCACCTTGGTAGCGTGGGCGCGCATAGCCGCCGCACAGCCTGCAATTTCATCCGTTGTTTCCGCCCTGGCGCTTTTGGTGGATAAGGCTGCAAGAAAAGCGGCATTCTGCGTCGGGGTGGTTTCACCGCTCATAATTTCGTTCATGACGGTGTATGCCTCATCATAGGTGAGGTCTTCCTTATTTACAATCTTTACAATCGCTTCCTTAATCATGGCTTATATCTCCTTTATGAAATTTCTGAGCATGGTTTTGCCGTCCGGCGTCATAATAGACTCGGGGTGGAACTGTACGCCGTAGATCGGATATTCCTGGTGCTGTACCGCCATCACCTCTCCGTCCCCGGTGCGGGCCGTGACTTTTAAACACGCCGGGATGGTATCGGCGTCTGCCGCCAGGGAATGATACCGTGCGACGGGAGCGACTGCGGGGCAGCCTGCAAACAGCGGGCAATCGGCGTCAAACCGGACATCCGACTGCTTTCCGTGCATCAGTTCCCTTGCGTAGGTAACCGTTGCGCCGAATGCCGCACAGATCGCCTGATGGCCGAGGCAAACCCCGAGGACAGGGATGTCCTTTCCAAGGGCTGTTACGACTTCCATAATGACGCCTGCGTCTTCGGGCCTGCCGGGGCCCGGCGAGAGAATAATGTGGCCTGGGTTTAGCTCCTTTATTTCATCAACCGTCATGTCATCGTTGCGGATGACCTTGATGTCCGCATCTATCTCGCCGATGAGCTGATAGAGATTATAGGAAAAGCTGTCATAGTTATCAATCAAAAGAATCATTCTTCCACCTCCTGTGCCAGTTCCAGTGCCCGGAGCGAGGATTTGGCTTTGTTCAGGCATTCTTCAAATTCCTTTTCGGGTACGGAATCCGCCACGATTCCAGCGCCGCTCCTCACAAACACCTTGCCGTTTTTCTTATAGGCAATGCGGATGGCAATACAGGTGTCCATATTGCCCGTGAAGTCGATATAGCCAATGGCGCCGCCGTAGATGCCGCGCTTGTTGTTTTCAAGCTCTCCAATCAACTGGCAAGCTCTAATCTTCGGCGCCCCGGAAAGCGTCCCGGCAGGAAGCACCGCTTCAATGGCATCCAGCGCATCGCGGCTTTCGCTGATCTCCCCCCGCACCGTAGAGCCGATGTGCATGACATGGGAGAAGCGTTCAATGGAATGGAGCTTTTCGACCTGAACAGTGCCGAACTTACTGATTTTCCCAAGATCATTTCGCCCTAAATCCACCAGCATATTGTGTTCGGCAAGTTCCTTTTCGTCTGCAAGCAGCTCTGCTTCCAGCGCTTTATCCTCTTTGTCGGTTTTTCCCCTCGGCCTGGTTCCGGCTAGGGGAAAGGTATGCAGCACACCGTTTTCCAGCTTGACCAGGGTTTCGGGCGATGCGCCCGCGACCTCCACATCGGTTCCCGCGAAATAGAACATATACGGCGAAGGATTGATGGAGCGAAGCACACGGTAGGTGTTTAAGAGGCTTCCTTTAAAGGGAGCGCTCAGGCGGTTGGAAAGCACAATCTGAAAAATATCGCCCTCATGGATATAACGCTTTGCCTTTTCAACCATACCGCAGAATTGTTCTTTGTCAAACAACGGCGTAACCTTACCAAGCAGCTTTCCGCCCGGTTCATTTTTCTTTTCGCCATGCCGGAGGAGCTCGACAAGCTGGTTCAGTTCCATAACCGCTTTGTTATATCCGACCTCCACATCGTCCAGCGGCATATTTACGATCAGAATAATCTTCTGACGAAGGTGATCAAAGGCGATAACCTTGTCAAAAAGCATCAGGTCGACATCCTTGAAGTCTTCCGTATCCTCCACATCACACCGTACTGTCGGTTCGCTGTATCCGAGGTAATCATAGGAAAAGTAGCCAACCAGCCCGCCTGTGAAGGATGGGAGATAATCAAAGTGGGGACTTTTGTAATCGGCGAGGATCTGGCGGAGATAGGCGGACGGGTTATCCGTCTTTACCTTGAAATTACCGGCTTTCATTTCGCCGTCAATACAGGTGATCTCCAACTTCGGATCAAAGCCGAGAAAGGTGTAGCGTCCCCAGGTCTCGTTTGCCTGTGCGGATTCCAGCATATAGCAATGGGTGGATACGTTTTTCAGCACCTTCATCGTTTCAATCGGCGTGGTGAAATCCGAAAGAATTTCAAGGCTCACCGGCAGCACATTATATTTACCGGCGGCTGCGATTTCCTTGACATCCTTTAGATTCGGTGAAATTTTCATGATCACTGCCCCCCAATAAAAATACTCCTTTGGCTTTCTGCCAAAGGAGTAAAACAAAAACGCCCTTGACAGAAATATACTTCTGTCAAGGGCGAATACGACAACTTATCCGCGGTGCCACCTTGATTCACGGCATGACCCGTGCACTTAGCAGGATACCAACATATCCCCGGCAAATGACGTCTGCCTGCAACGTCGCAGAATACTCTGTGAAAATCACATTTGACTGCGCCCTCAGCGGTCCATTTGACAACTTGTTTCTTACCTGATTCTCAGCATCGCAGGCTCTCTGTAAAGGCATCATTGCCGTTATCTCCGCTTCAACGGTTTATTTTATTAAATTTTTTCATATTATATCACCTGGATATGCGATTGTCAAGAGGGCTGGCCGTTGTTTTACAGCGTCGTTGTAGAGCTGCCGCGCATATTGGACAGGTGAATAAAAAAGGAGGGAGGTTAGCGGCTCCTTGTGATAAAGTGGAAGGTGCGGACAACAGCGTACCTCTGGTATGTACAGGCATCCCCGGAGGAAACCGGCGTACAGCGTTCCGCCCTGCCTGTTACAGGAACGGCGGGCAGCGGGACTGCTGACCAGGATGCGCCGCCTGCCGGCGGGGATACAGGCAAACCGGGAGAGGGAAACGACACGGTTTCGCCCAAAACCGGCGAACCTGTCCGCACCCCGTGGATATCCCGGACGTTAGCGGCGGAAAATCGTGAAACCGGATGCGGAAGCCGATGAACAGCGGACGAATTTCGTCAGATTTCCATATGCTTTCGGCACGAAGTGACGATGTCGTAAAAAGCCCCGTCCGGGGCACTCCGGGCAGCACAATAAAGGATGCCTGATTTCTCAGGCGCCCTAACAGTCTAGCAGTATTCGCTTTCCTATCGCATATGGCATCCCGGCTTTCTTTTCATAATATCTATTGGAATCGCACCGTTGAGTCCTCAGCACGGGAAAAGCCGTATAAACAAAAAAGATGTCCAACTTCAGCGCGGGCTTCTCGGTGAGAAAAAAGAAAAACCTGCGGTGCGCGACATGCTCACCGCAGGTGTGGCTGGGATGGCTGGAATCGAACCAGCACGGGCAGAGTCAAAGTCTGCTGTCCTACCACTAGACTACACCCCAGTATAAAAGGACGGGACGCGCCGGCCGGAAAAGCCGGCAGCCTCCCGCAGGATTCGGAGAAAAGAGGGCACGCGGATATCCGTGTGCCCTCTGAAATGGGGTGGAAGATGGGACTCGAACCCACGGTCTCCAGTGCCACAAACTGGCGCTTTAACCAACTAAGCTACATCCACCATACTGGCGCGCCTGAAGGGACTCGAACCCCTGACCCTCTGCTTAGAAGGCAGATGCTCTATCCAGCTGAGCTACAGGCGCATGTCAGGGACCAAACCGATTGGTTGCGGAATAAGTGGAGCGGGTGATGGGAATCGAACCCACGCGACCAGCTTGGAAGGCTGGAGTTCTACCATTGAACTACACCCGCAGGTATCATCCGACCCGCTCTGCCAGAGCATAAAGCCTCCTCCGCATTTCCTGCGAACCCGCTGCCTCGGAAAGCAACAGGCCATGCGCGATGCAGCGTGGATTATTTTAGCACAATGCAGCCCTCCTGTCAAGAGATCCGTGAATTTTTCTTTTGCTCCCGGTTCTTTTCCGCTCCCCTCCGTCCAAACCGGTGGAGCCATTCCAAATGCATCGGAAGAAAGCGCCCTCCTGAAGCATCCGGCGTGTGCAGCCGCCTTGCCCGGAGCCCTCCGGCAGCGTCTCCGCACGGCGGCCAAAAAAAGCCCGCGGGGTACGGACGGGCCGCCCCCGCGGACATAACCGCGTATATAAGGCTTTAGGAAATCAGAAGCGGGATGCCGAACCACAGAATAATCAGGATGCCGAGCACGATCCGGTAATAGCCGAAGGGCTTGAAATCGTGCTTCTTGATGAAGTTCATCAGGAATCGGATGGCCAGGACCGAAACCACGAAGGAAACCAGGAAGCCGGTCAGCAGCACACCCCATTCCAGGCCGGTCATCCCGAAGCCCCACTCCAGGCCGAATTTCAGGATCTTCAGCCCGCTCGCCCCGATCATTACGGGGATGGCGAGGAAGAAGGAAAACTCCGCCGCGATATAGCGGGAGGTGCCCATCAGGGTGGCGCCCAGGATCGTCGCGCCCGAACGGGAGGTGCCGGGGATCATCGCCAGCACCTGGAAAACGCCGATCACCAGCACCGTCTTGATGTCGAGCTGGTCAAAGCGTTCAATCCGCGGCGTATGGCGGCGGTTTTCCATCCATATAAACAGGATGCCGTACACGATCAGGGCCGCCGCAATCACATACCAGGTGGACAGCACGTTGTCAACGATATCGTCAATCAGCAGGCCGATGATCGCCGCCGGGATGCTGCCGATCAGCACCTTGCCCCAAAGGGACCAGGTTTCCTTTTTCTGCGGCGCGCTTTTTTTCGGGGAAAAGGGGTTGAGCTTATGAAAATACAGCACTACAACCGCCAGGATCGCCCCCAGCTGGATGACCACCTTGAACATATCAAAAAAGGCGTCGCTGCGCGCGGGATCGTCCGAAACGGTGATGTGCAGGAATTCATCCAGCAAAAGCAGATGGCCGGTGCTGCTGATCGGCAGCCACTCGGTAATCCCCTCGACAATCCCCATCAGAAAGGATTTTAGGATCTCCAAAAATTCCATGAAACCGGTCCTCCCAGTCACGTCCTACCGTCATTCTATTCGCCGGGGCCTACCGATAGACTACCGAAACCGCATTTTCGCCGCCGGCCTCCGCCGCGTCCGCCGTGATGGCGGTAGGCGGGCTGTCGCAGTTGTCCACCAGGATGGTGGCGATGCGGTCCTCCACCAGGCGGCGCACGGTATTGCGCAGGTCGCGCGCCCCCCTCTTGCCGCCGTAGGCCTTGGCCGCGATGGCGTCAGCTGCCGCCGGCGTCCAGGAGAAGGCGATGCCCCGCTCCTCAAGCGGCCCGGTCAGCTCGCCCAGCATCAGGTTGGCGATGCGGGCAAAGTCCGCCCGGCTCAAGGGTGAGAAGTACACCACCTCGTCCACGCGGGAGAGGAATTCCGGCCGCAGGAACTCGCTGAGGGCCTTCATGGCGCGGTCCTTTGACGCCTGCGCGTCGGTCTTGCCGAAGCCCATCAGGCTTTCGGTATGCTGGCTGCCGGCGTTCGACGTCATGACGATGACGGTGTTTTCAAAATTGACCGTCCGGCCGTGGGCGTCGGTCACCCGGCCCTCATCAAGGATTTGCAGCAGGATATTGAGCACATCGGGGTGCGCCTTCTCAATCTCGTCAAAGAGAAGCACCGAATAGGGCTTGCGGCGGACCTTTTCGGTCAGCTGCCCGGCCTCGTCGTACCCAACGTAGCCGGGGGGCGACCCAATGATCCGGGAAACCGAGTGCTTTTCCATAAATTCGGACATGTCCAAGCGGATCAGGGTCTCCGGCGTGTCAAACAGCTCGGTTGCCAGCACCTTGACCAGCTCGGTCTTGCCGACGCCGGTCGGCCCGACGAAGATGAAGGAGGCCGGGCGGCGCCGGGGGCTGATCTGCACCCGGGAACGGCGGATAGCGGCCGACACCAGCTCCACCGCCTCGTCCTGCCCGATGATCTTTTCCTTGAGCCGGTCCTCCATATGGGCCAGGCGGGACAGTTCGCTTTCCTTGACCTTGGAGGCGGGGATCCCCGTCCACAGCTCAATCACCTGAGCCAGGTCGTCCGCCGTCACCGGCGATTCGGTGGCTTCCTCCCGGATGCTTTCGGCCTGCTGCTGGGTCTGGAGCAGCTCCGAACGGGTGACCGCCAGCTTTTCGTAGTCAATGGCCTCCTTGGCCATCTCCGCCTCTTCCTCCTGCTGGAGCTCCTTGGCCTTGCGGTTGAGCTCGGCGTACTCGTCCGCCTTTTTGTTGCGCAGCGCCGCCGCCGCACAGGCCTCGTCCAGCAGGTCGATCGCCTTGTCCGGCAGGAAGCGGTCGTTGATATACCGTTCGGACAGCACCACGGCACGGCGGATCAGCGCGTCGCTGATCTTGACGCCGTGGAAGCTCTCGTAATACCCTTTGATGCCGCGCAGCATCTCCACCGCCGCATCTACCGAGGGCTCCTCCACCGTCACTGGCTGGAAGCGGCGCTCAAGCGCGGCGTCCTTTTCGATGTGCTTGCGGTATTCGTTGAAGGTGGTCGCGCCGATCACCTGGATCTCCCCGCGGGAAAGGGCGGGCTTGAGGATGTTGGCGGCCGACATGCTGCCCTCCGCATCCCCCGTCCCGACCAGGTTGTGGACCTCGTCAATAAAGAGGATGATATTGCCCTCTGCCTTCACTTCCTCCACCAGGCCCTTGATCCGGCTTTCAAACTGGCCGCGGAACTGGGTGCCGGCGACCAGGGCGGTGAGGTCAAGGAGGTGGATCTCCTTATCAAGAAGCCGCGGCGGCACATTGCCCCCCGCAATCCGCAGAGCGAGCCCCTCGGCGATCGCGGTCTTGCCGACGCCCGGCTCGCCGATCAGGCAGGGGTTATTCTTGGTGCGGCGGGACAGGATCTGCACTACGCGGTAAATCTCCCGGTCCCGCCCGATGATCCGGTCCATCTCGCCGCGGCGTGCTTTGGCGGTGAGGTCGGTACAATAGGTATTCAGGAATTTACGCTTTTTCTCCCGTTTCTTGGCGGCCTTGTCCGGCGCCGCCGGGCCCGGGTTGGCGCCCCCGGCCCCTGCCGAGCCGTCCGCCTTCCCCTGCCCGCCGTTTGGCATATTGCCGAACAGGTTCTGCAAAAACGGGAAGGTCGCCGCGCCGCCGGGCGTAAAGGCATCCTCCCCGTCCTCGCCGGGGTTCATCAGCTCCCCGAGCTGCTGATCCATCTGCTCGACATCCTCGTCGGTGATCCCGAACCGGTCAAGCAGGTCGTCCACCGGCTTGATCCCGAGCTCCTTGGCGCAGACCAGGCAAAGCCCGTCGTTAATCGGCTTGTCCCCCTCCATCCGGGTGATGAAGACGACCGCCGTGCGTTTTTTGCATCGTGAACACAACATATGGGAACCCATGCCTTTCCGCCGCCGCCTCTTCCAGCCTGGGGAAAACCGGCGGCTGTTTTGCAATTGATGCCTCTGGCGCCCCGCCGGTCCGGCACCCGGCCGGCGGCCGCCGCTGTACAGCCCCGCAGAAAAGCACCGTTACGGATTTTCCTTGGGCGGAGCCGCGGGCTTGTCCGGCTGGTCCGATCCGGCCGGCATATCCTTTTTCAGGCTGAAGAAAACCTTCATATAATTAAAGAAAGCAAACAGCATCAGCACGGCGACCAGCACGATCAGCGCCACCATCAGGGGCATGGGTATCCCCGGCCAGAGGACGATCAGCGCCATAGCCCCGTAAAACACAAAGGTGGACACCTTGCCGTACCATTTTGCCCCATGGATTTCCGCCCCGCGGCGCAGGAGGAACAGCCCGCCGATGCCCTGGCAGAGCTCCTTGACAAAGCAGATAACCAGCAGGCTGATCATCGCCGGGTTGCGGATGGCCAGGCAAAGCACCACCGTCACCTGGGTGAGCTTATCCGCCACTGGATCGAGGATTTTCCCCAGGTCGGTAATCTGATGGAATTTCCGCGCGATGATGCCGTCCAAGGAATCGGTAATCCCCGAAATCACCAGCACGGCAAAGGACCAGTACAGCAGCGCGGGATGCCGGTCGCTCATCAGGTACAGCACGGCAAACACCGGAAGGAGAAGCAGCCTCAGCAGCGAAAGCGCATTGGGGATATTCATTTTCCATTCAACCTGTGGCAGTATTTTCATCGTTTTTGCCGTTCCTTTCCGCAGGAAAGTTCCCTCCCGGGAAGATGCCGGGCCTATCCCGGCGCAGGCGGGGGATCCTTCCGCTTACGATTCCCCCGCCCAATCACTGAGCGCGTCGGTTGCGGGGCTGATCCGCTCAATGGTCCGGACGATGTGGGTCTGCTCCACAACCGAGCGGGAAAGCGGGCCGTCGCTGTCGGACGCATAGGACACCGCCGTAACGATCGTCACCCCTACAAAGATCAGCAGCACGCCCTCAAGCGCGCCGGCCACGACCCCCAGCAGCCCGTTGACCTGCTTGAGCACGGGGAGCTGGAACGCCTTGTTGATCACGGAGGCCAGGATCCCCACCAGGACCATGCACAGGACAAACACAATCAGGAAAAACAAGGCGCTGAGCAGGGACACCGCCACGGGGCGGAGCGCCAGCGTCACAATTTCACCGGCCACCTCCTGCGGGGAACCGCCAAGGGCCCCCTGCACCTGCTGAATAATCTCCTCCGGCGTGCCGAGCCCCATGCCGGCCAGCGCGTTGACCACCGGACGGGGGAGGTTTTCCAGCACCTTGTCCAGCGCCTCCTGCACCGCCTGCTCGTCGGTCGGCCCGATCTGGGCCGCGACCGTGTCCTCCAGCGGGCCGGCCAGGAACACGTCAAACACCCCGCCGGCCAGCGGCCGGCTGATGCAGAGCGCGGCCACCAGCGCCAGGGCGCAGCCCACCAGCCGGATAGCGGCCTTGACAAAGCCGCGCCGGTAGCCAATCAAAATAGCAAGGAGAAAAATTAGTATGACCGCGCCGTCCAGGATATATGCCGTCATGCTCCCGCCTCCCTTTGGGATATACGCCTAAAATATCCAGCAGCAGCCAGCCTGCAGGCCGGGCCGCCGCGGCGCCAAAAAAGCCGCCGCCCCAATAATATAGCATATTTTCCCGACAATAACAACCGTAAGGCCGCAGGCAAATCGACGCATTTTCCCTTAATTTTTGATAAACGCCGGCCGCCTGCAGGGGCAGAGCCCCTTTTCCGGGGCCCCGCCGCCGGCCGGGGCGCTACCCCGCCTCGGAGAGGGTGGTCAGCCCCAGGACGATCACCTTATGGCCCAGGGTGCCGATCAAACGGCCGTCCCGCGGCGCATCCAGCGTCTTTTCCACCCCTCTGGCCCCTGTCTTGTACACATGGCCGCTGGTCAAAAGCACGGCGCCGGAATCGGTCGGCGCCATATGCCGGTAGGTCCCCTCATACGGCGCGGTATAGGCCCGGTCGCCGCTGGGGTTTACGACCAGCAGCTCCCCGCCGTCCGTCCCGCCGTATCCCTGCAGGACAAAGCTCGCGTTCTTCTCCCCGACCGCAAAGCCGGCCAGCTCCCCGCCGCCGTAGCCGACCTTCTGCCGGATGGCGCCGCTGGGATTGGCCACCCACATCCCGGTATCCCCGACGGCGGCCGCGGTGCCGTTCCCAAAGAATTCCACCGCAAAAAGCATCGTCTCGGTATCGTCAAGCTGCACCACCGGGCTTTCCTTGCCCAGGTCAAAAATCAGCAGGGTCGATTTCATGGCCCCGGCCTGTGCCGCGACCCCGACCGCAGCCAGATACTGGCCGTCGGCGCTCAGAGCCACGTCAAGGACCGTCAGGGACTCCCCATACCAGCGGTACAGCAGCTTTTCCTTGGAGCTGTAAACCGCAATTTCGGAGGTATAGCCCTGGGAGGATTCGGTAGACACCGCAAAGCTGCCGTTCCGCGCCACCGCCGCGCTGATAATCCGTTTTTCGAGCGTCATCTCGGACTGGGTGGAGGAACGGTTCTCCAGGCGAAGGCGGGTGCCCTCCGCTTCGGCGATCAGCGTCCATTTTCCCGCCGTCTTCATAATCGGGGAGGAGAAGCCGTGCGGGCGGCGGAGCACCTCGCCCCCGTTGGAATTGTACACGAGGTACGCGGTGTCGGTCAGCAGGGCCAGCCCGTCCTGGGTTTCGGCCATATCGAGCACCTCGCTGCCCGAAATCTCCACCGGGAAGCCGTCCCCTCCCTGCCCGCCGGAGAGCCTCTCCTCCAGCCAGATAACCAGGCTTTCGGGCGCAATGGAATCCCAGTTTTGATACACCAGCAGGATCCCCAGCACCAGGACCGCCACCAGAACCAGCCTCAGCAGCAGGCGCAGCAGCGACCGGCCCCTGCGCCGCTTCCTTTTGGGCGGGAGGGCATGCAGGCCCTGGCTTTCCTCCGCCGGCTGGGCCGGGCCGCCGGCCGTCTGCTCCGGCCGGACACGGCCGGCGGGCTGGCGCCTTTTTTCCTTTTTCTCTCTGTTGCTGGCCATGCTGCTTGCCTCCCTTGCCAAAGCGTCGCGGTTGCTCTATTCCCCAGGGCCCGCTGCCGGTTCCGGGCCGTAAAAGACCCGGTCAAGGATCAAGCCGTGCGCCGGCGCGGTCATCCCCGCCGCCGCCCGGTCCCCGGCCGCGAAAACGGCCGGGATATCGTCGTAAGGGCGGCGGCCGGCCGCCATCTCAAGCAGGGTGCCGACCATGATCCGCACCATATTGTACAAAAAGCCGTCCGCCTCGACCATGAAAACGACCAGCCCCCCCTGCCGGGAAAGGCCGCAGGCGCGCACGGTGCGCACCGTATCCTCGACACTGCTCCCCGCCGCACAAAAGGGGGCGAAGTCGTGAGAGCCGAGATAGTCCTTGGCCGCCCGGTCCAGCCTCTCCGCGTCCAGCGGGCGGCGGTAGTGCAGCGCCCGCCCCTCCCAAAAGGGGTTGCGCTGCGGCTCGTTCCAGATCCGGTAGAGGTAGCGCTTGCCCCGCGCGTCGTAGCGGGGGTGGAAATCCGGCCCGACCTCCCGGCAGCCGTACACCGCGATATCCCGGGGCAGGTGCGCGTTGAGCGCGGCGCAGAGCTTCTGCCCGCGCAGGGGGGACGCGGTTTCGAGCGTGCAGCAGAACATCTCCGCATGGACGCCCGCGTCGGTGCGGCTGCACCCGGTGATGCCGGAGCGAACCCCCGTCACCGCCTGCACCGCGTCCTGCATCGTCTGCTGCACCGTGACGCCGTTGGGCTGCGCCTGCCAGCCGTGGTAGACTGTCCCGTCATACCGCAGGGTCAGCAGAAGCCTTTGCATCGCGTTTTCCCCTTTCCACCGGATTTTCGGCTTTCCCGGAGCCGTCTGGCTTCCCCCATACGCCAAGCCTGCGCCCCTACAGCGCCGCGGGCAGCAGGAAATTGAGGGCGAACAGCGCCGCCACCAGCGCCGCCATCACCGCGATGCAGACGCCGTCCCTGGCGCTCATATGCAGCTGCTTCATCCGGGTGCGGCCCTCCCCGCCGCGGTAGCAGCGGCACTCCATGGCCGTGGCCAGCTCATAGGCCCGGCGGAAGGAGGAAACGAACAGCGGGATCAAAATCGGGATCAGCGCCCGCACCCGCTGCATCAGCCCGCCGCTTTCCATATCGGCGCCCCGCGCCTTCTGGGCGGACATGATCTTGTCGGTCTCCTCCACCAGCGTGGGGATGAAGCGCAGGGCGATGGTCATCATCATCGCCAGCTCATGCACGTTGAGGTGGACCGCCTTGAGGGGCTTCATCAGCCGCTCCAGCGCATCGGTCAGGGTGGTGGGCGAGGTGGTATAGGTCAGCAGGGAGCTGCCGGCAATCAGGGACAGGATCCGGATGGCGATGAACGCCGCCGTCACCAGCCCCTGGGTGGTGATGTGGATAAACCCCCAGTCGAACAGATGGATGCCCTCGCTGACGTAAAAGATGTTCAGCGCGGAGGTGATGATGATCAGGGGGATGATCGGCTTGACGCTTTTGAGCACCAGCTTGACCGGCAGGCGGGAAACCACTACGGCAAAAACCAGGAAGCCGACAGCCAGCGCCAGGCCGATCCAGTTCTGCGGGATGAACACCGCGAAAATATACGCAAAGGTCAGCACCAGCTTGACCCGCGGGTCCATCCGGTGAAGCAGGGAGTCGCCGGGGAAATACTGGCCGATGGTGATCCCGTTAAGCATTCGCCCCGCCCCCCTTCCTCAGAAGCGGGAGGAGACGCTCCGCCGCCTGCTGCACGGTGTAGACGTTCTCCCCCACGGGATAGCCCTTATCCCGCAGCAGCATGAACACCCGGGTGACGGCCGGGATGGCCAGGCCGATCCCGGTCAGCTCCTCCGCCCGGGAAAAGACCGCCGCCGTTTCGTCGTACATGGCGACCCGCCCATGGTTCATGACCAGCACCCGCTTGGCCACCCGGGCGATGTCCTCCATGCTGTGGGATACCAGCAGCACGGTGGTATTGTTCTCCTGCTGGTAGGCCTTGATCTGCTCCAGGATCATGTCCCGGCCCTTGGGATCCAGCCCGGCGGTGGGCTCGTCAAGGATGAGCACCTGGGGCTGCATGGCCATGACCCCGGCGATCGCCGCCCGGCGCTTCTCCCCCCCGGACAGCTCAAACGGGGATTTTTCAAGCAGCTCCGGCTTCAGTCCGACAAATTCCGCCGCCCGGCGGACCCGCGCGTCGATCTCCTCCTCCGGCAGCTCCATATTTTTGGGGCCGAAGGCGATGTCCTTGTAGACCGTCTCCTCAAAAAGCTGATGCTCCGGGTACTGGAACACCAGGCCCACCTCAAAGCGGACGGCGCGGATCTTCTTCGGCTCGGCCCAGATATCCTTCCCGTTGAGCAGCACCTGCCCCTCGGAGGGGCGGAGCAGGCCGTTGAGGTGCTGCACCAGGGTGGACTTCCCGGAGCCGGTATGCCCGATGATCCCCACGAAATCCCCCTTCTCCACCGCAATGGACACGTCAGTCATCGCGTCCATCTGAAAGGGCGTGCCCGGGGAATAGGTATAGGTAATGTGTTTGGTCTCAATCACCGGCATGGCGGTTCCTCCATCTGCATTGCAATCGCTTCGGCGCACTCCTCGGCGGTCAGGATCCCCTCCGGCAGCGGGACGCCCCGGCGGCGCAGCTCATAGCAGAGCTCGGTCGGCTGGGGCACGTCCAGGCCGATAGCGCGCAGCGCCTCCACCTGGGAGAAAACCTCCCGCGGCGTGCCCTGCATCTGGATGCGGCCGTCGTCCATGACCACCACCCGTCCGGCCCGCGCCGCCTCCTCCATATAGTGGGTGATCAGCACCACCGTCATCCCCCGCTCCCGATTCAGGCGGGAGACGGTGTCCAGCACCTCCCGCCGGCCCTGGGGGTCGAGCATGGCGGTGGGCTCGTCCAGCACCAGGCAGTCGGGCTGCATGGCCAGGATCCCCGCGATCGCGACCCGCTGCTTCTGCCCGCCCGAGAGCTTGTGGGGGGCGTGGGTGCGGTATTCATACATCCCCACCGTCCGGAGCGCGTCGTCCACCCGGCGGCGGATCTCCGCCGGCTCGATCCCGAGGTTTTCCGGCCCAAAGGCCACATCCTCCTCGACAATCGTGGAGACCAGCTGGTTGTCCGGGTTTTGCAGCACCATCCCCACCGTGCGGCGGATCTCGTACCGCTTGTCCTCGTCGGCGGTATCCATATCCTTCACCAGCACCCGGCCCCCGGTGGGCAGGAGCATGGCGTTGAAATGCTTGGCCAGGGTCGATTTCCCCGAGCCGTTGTGCCCCAGCAGGGCGACAAACTCCCCCTGCCGGACGGCGAGGCTCACCCCGTCCAGCACCAGGACCGGCTCCGCCGGCGGCTCCGCCGGCGCCGCCTCCGGCTCCTGCTCCCCGTTATCGTAAACAAAGCGCACGTCCTGCGCGGTGATCATGTCCATTTGCGTTTCCCCACTTTGCCCGGCGGAAGGCCGCCGCGTCCTTGCTTTACCGTGTCCAGATAGCCGTCGCCCCGCAGGGTAAGACCAGCTCCGCCGCCCTGCCGCGGGCGGGAGGCCTCCCGCCGGACGGCTTTTCCCCAAAGGAGGGCTTGTCCCCCCCGGAAAGGGGAAGCGCCCCGCTGACCGGCAGGCCGATTTCGTCGGCCTGCGCCTGCCCGCCGAAGCGCGGTATCAGCAGGCGGGCCAGCATATACTGCATCACCGACGGGGAAAGGCCCGCGGTGTAGGAATTGACCATGAAAAACAGCGGGTGATCGCTCAGCAGCCCCGCGCACTGCTCAAGCAGGGGGTAGATCTGCTCCTCCAGCTTCCAGACCTCGCCGCCGGGACCCCGCCCGTAGGACGGCGGGTCCATCAGGATGGCGTCGTAGGTGTTGCCGCGCCGCCGCTCCCGCTGTACGAATTTGCCGCAGTCGTCGACCAGCCAGCGCATCGGCCGGTCCTGCAGGCCGGAGGCTGCCGCATTCTCCCGCCCCCACGCCACCATGCCTTTGGAGGCGTCCACATGGGTGACATGCGCCCCGGCCGCCACGCAGGCCAGCGTCGCCCCGCCGGTGTAGCCGAAGAGGTTGAGCACCCGCACCGGCCGGCCGGCGCGGCGGATGGCTTCCGCCATCCAGTCCCAGTTGACCGCCTGCTCGGGGAAGAGGCCGGTATGCTTAAACCCCATCGGCTTCAGGTTGAAGCGCAGGGGGCCGTACCCGATCTGCCAGGAATCGGGGAGGGGCTTGTACCGCTCCCATTTCCCGCCGCCGCTTGAGGAGCGATGGTACCGGGCGTGCGCCTGCCGCCAGAGCGGGTTGGCCCTCGGCGTGCTCCACAGCACCTGCGGATCCGGGCGGATCAGGAGGATATCCCCCCACCGCTCCAGCCGCTCGCCGCCCGAGGTGTCGATCAATTCATAATCCTTCCAGCCGGTCGCCGCCCTCATGCGCTGCCTCCTTGTCTGTGTGGTTTCAGCGGGGCCCGCTGTCCTGCCGCCGGACGGCGGGCCCCTTCGGCTGCCGTACCGGTCAGCAACCCTTCTCCAGCCGGTCCTGGATGGTCTGCGCGACCTCCACCGCCAGCTTATTGATCACGTCAAAGTCGCGGCCCTCCACCATCACGCGGATGAGCGGCTCGGTGCCCGACGGGCGGACCAGGATCCGCCCGTCCTTGCCCAGGCCGGCCCCCGCGGCGTCGACCGCGGCCTGCAGTTCGGCGTCCGCCTTGTAGCGCTCCTTCTGCCCGGCATCCGCCTTGATGTTGATCATCACCTGGGGATACCGTTCCATCAGGCCGCCGATGGCGGACAGCTTCTGCCCCCGCTCCCGGCACATCGCCAGCAGCTTGACCGCGGACATCTGGCCGTCCCCGGTGGTGGCGTGGTGCCGGAAGATGATGTGGCCCGACTGCTCGCCGCCGATCGCATACCCGCTCTTGAGCATCTCCTCAAGCACATAGCGGTCGCCCACCTTGGTGGTGACCGGCTGGATACCGTGCTCCTCGCAAAAGCGGAACAGCCCCAGGTTCGACATGACGGTCGCCACCGCGGCGTTCCCGTCCAGCTCCCCTTTTTCCTTCATATCAAGCGCCAGGGCCGCGATGATTTTATCCCCGTCAACCAGGCTGCCGTTTTCGTCAACCGCCAGGCAGCGGTCCGCGTCCCCGTCAAACGCCACGCCGCCGAAATATTTCAGCTTCTTGACAAAGTCCGCGAGCTGCTCAATATGGGTGGAGCCGCAGTTTTCGTTGATGTTGACCCCGTCGGGCTGGTCGTTGAGGAACACGCAGTCCGCGCCCAGGGCGGAAAACAGCTTGCGGGCCGTCGCGCTCGCAGAGCCGTTGGCGCAGTCCACCGCCAGCCGCATCCCCCGCAGGCTGACGTCGGTGACCGAAAGCAGATGGCGCACATAGTCGTCCACCGCCCGGTCGCAGCGGCTCACCCGGCCGATATCCCCGCCGGTCGGGCTGGGAGGCGTCTTGGCCCCGTCGAGCACAATGGCCTCAATCTCTTCCTCAAGCGCGTCGGAAAGCTTATACCCCTCGCCGTTGAAAATCTTGATGCCGTTGTATTCGCAGGGGTTATGGGACGCGGAGATCATGATGCCCGCATCCGCGCCGTATTCCTTGACCAGATAGGCCACCGCGGGGGTGGGAACCACCCCGAGCAGCTGGGCGTCCGCCCCCACCGAGCACAGGCCGGCGACGATCGCCGCCTCAAGCATATCGGAGGATACGCGGGTATCCTTGCCGATCACCACGCGGGGGCGGCGGTGCTCCACCTCAATCAGCACCATCGCCGCCGCCCGGCCGATCGCCATGGCCTGCTCGCAGGTCAGCTCCGTATTGGCAACGCCCCGCGCGCCGTCGGTACCAAAAAGTCTTCCCATCCGAACCATCCTTTTTCCCATAAATTGTCCGCTCTCCCGCGGATCCGCGGACACCGCCCGCACGGCCTCGGCCGGGCGCCCCAGCGGCATCCTTGCTATTCTATCAGCACGGCGGGTCCTATATCCCCCCGCATTGAAAGCCTTATCCCATCCCGCGCCGGTCCGCCGCGCTCAGCAGCGGCGGTAAGCCAGGCACACAAAGGCGGCGGTAACGCGCAGCGTCTTAAGCGCCTCCACCCGCGCCTGCTCCTTCCGGCCTGTTTTATAATAGTATGGCGTCATCCGGAACAAATTGTCAATTTCCCGGCTTTCCGCCGTATTTTTTAACGTCATCGGGTATTCCAGCCGCCGCTGCTCCAGCAGGGCGAAGCCCTCCAGCGCCGGGTCCCTGACCTCGTTGCGGTAGGGATGGTCGTAGGCCGCCTCCTTGAGCTCGAGCAGGTGTCTCTCCCCCGGCACGGCGAGCAGCAGCAGTCCTCCCGGCCGCAGGACGCGGCGGGTTTCCTGCCCGCAGTAGGGGGCGAAGAGGTTCAGCAGCACGTCGCAGCTTTTGTCGGGCAGCGGCAGATGGAACACGCTGGCGGCGGCATACCGGATCTCGTCCAGCGGGACCCCCGCCTGCCGGGCGCGCCGCGCCGCCTTATCCGCCGCGGTTTTGGAGATATCCGCCCCCAGAAGGAGGAAGGGCCGCCCGCACCGCCGCAGCGGGGCGCGGAGCTGTTCGGTATAATACCCTTCCCCGCAGCCGGCGTCAAGGACGGTCAGCTCCCCCGTCCCCTCCGGCAGATGGGCGGACAGCAGGCCGCACACCGCCTCGCACAGGGGCTGGTAATGCCCCCGTTCAAGGAAATCCCGCCGCGCCGTGACCATCAAGGGGTTGTCCCCCGGCGCCTTGGAGTGCTTTGCGCCGGGAAGCAGGAGGTTGACGTACCCGCTCTTCCCCCGGTCAAAGGAATGCCCGCGGGGGCAGGCATACGTCCGGTCGGCCATGGCCAGGGGCTGGCCGCAGGCCGGGCAGCAGAACCCGCTCACAGCGTCAGCTGCCCCGTATAGTCGATGCCGAGATGCTCATACGCGGCGGGAAGCACCACCCGCCCGCGGGGCGTCCGGCTCAGGAACCCCAGCTGCATCAGATACGGCTCGTACACATCCTCAATGGTGACGGCTTCCTCCCCGATGACCGCCGCCACGGTGTCAAGCCCCACCGGGCCGCCGTTGTAATGCTTGATCATGGCCTCAAGCATCCGCCGGTCCACCATATCAAGCCCCAGCTCGTCCACCTCCATGCGGTCCAGCGCCTTGCGCGCGGTGTCGGCGGTGATGACGCCCTGGCTCATCACCTGGGCGAAGTCCCGCACCCGCTTGAGCAGCCGGTTGGCGATCCGGGGCGTCCCCCTGGCGCGGGAGGCAATTTCCAGCGCGCCGTCCCTGTCGCAGGGGATGTCCAAAATCTTGGCGCTGCGGGAAACGATCTGCGCCAATTCCTCCGGCGTGTACAGCTCCAGCCGCAGCACCACGCCGAAGCGGTCCCGCAGCGGGGCGGAAAGCTGCCCGGCCCGCGTGGTCGCGCCGATCAGGGTAAAGCGGGGGAGGGGCAGGTGGATCGAGGAAGCCCCCTGCCCCTTGCCGTTGATGATGTCAATCGCAAAGTCCTCCATCGCCGGGTAGAGGATCTCCTCAACCGTGCGGGGCAGGCGGTGGATTTCGTCAATAAACAGCACATCCCCCGCATCAAGGTTGGTCAGCAGCGCCGCGAGGTCGCCCGGCCGCTCCAGCGCCGGGCCGGAGGTGATGCGGATGTTGACCCCCATCTCCGCCGCGATGATCTGCGAGAGCGTCGTTTTGCCCAGCCCCGGGGGGCCGTAAAGCAGCACATGGTCCAGCGCCTCTCCCCGCAGCTTGGCCGCGTGGATGTAGACGGACAGGTTTTCCTTGACCTTGGTCTGCCCGATGTATTCGCTTAAGGTTTTTGGCCGAAGGGGGTTATCCCCGTCGTCCTCCGGCAGATATTCGGTGGTAACCACCCGGTTCTCATAATCCATTTCCATTGCCGTGCTCCAAGCCTTTCCCATCCGTCTCCATTGGTTTCCTTTGAGGGGGCTCCTCCGCCTGCGCCCTCAGCAGCAGCGCCCAGACGCCTTCCGGGCCGGCCGGGCGGTCGTAGTCCCCGACCAGCTCGCCCGGATAATGGTACCGAAGCCCGGCCCGCTCCCCCGCCTCCAGGCAGGACAGAAGCCGGGTTTCCCCGTATTCCCTTGCAAAAGCGGCGAACGCCCGCACCCGCATTTTCTGCAGCATTGGGGCGCCGCAGGGGAAGGCCTCGCATTCCCAGCAGCCGGCGATCCCCTTTTCCAGGCAGCAGCGCCGGTTCTCGCACCAGTCCTTGCCGGTGCAGCCGCCGTCCCGGCATCCCGCGCAGGACGCGTTTTCGCTGCATACCGCGCAGGCCAGCCCGCAGTAGGCCAGACCCTTTTTCCAATCCAACGCCTTTCCCTCCGTTCACCGGAAAACCGTCGGGCCGCCGTCCGATGCCGTTAAGCGCCGGCTGCCGTCCGGGGGCAGCGGTCAGCCCTTTTTGGCCAGCGATTTGAGCGCCTCCCGCACCAGCGTTTCCACCGGCAGGGCGCTGTCCAGCTTCCCGACCGCGGCGGCCGCCTCGCTCGGCGTAAAGCCGAGCACCGACAGCGCGCTGACCGCTTCCGCGGCATTGCCGGCGGCGGAGGGGATCCCCCCTCCCCCGCCCGGCAGCTCCACCCCGCCCGAGGCCGCGAGCGCCCCGAATTTGTCCTTGAGCTCCAGCACGATCCGCTGGGCCAGCTTCGGCCCGACCCCTTGCGCGCGGGTAAACGCCTTGTAGTCCCCGGAGGCGGCGGCCAGGGCCACCTTTTCGGGCGAAAGCTCCGACAAAATGGCCAGCCCCGCCTTGGGGCCGACGCCGGTGACGGCGGTGAGCTGCTTAAAGCATTCCAGTTCGGCCTGCCCGGCAAAGCCGAACAGCTCAATCGCATCCTCCCGCACGCTCATGATGGTATAGAGCATCGCCTCCGCCCCCACGGACGGGAGCTGGCGGGCGGTGGTCATCGTGATCTGGCAGCGGAAGCCGACGCCGCCGCACTCAATGACCGCGAGTTTTGGCTGCGCGTAAATCAGCTTTCCGCGAAGACTGTAAAGCATAGGGGATCCTTCCTTTCGCCGCCCGTATAAATAAGGGACATCCGGATGCCCCCTTTCACCGGCCGCCGTTACTTGCCGAAGATCCGGCGCTTGAGCGCCGTGCCGCCGCATTGGCCGTGGCAGATCGCAATCGCCAGCGCGTCCGCCGTATCGTCCGGCTTCGGCACCTCCGCCAGCCGCAGGAGGCGGCGGGTCATCTCCATAACCTGGGGCTTTTCCGCCTTGCCGTAGCCGGTGACCGCCGATTTGACCTGCAGGGGGGTGTATTCATACAGCTCCACCCCGCTCTGCCGGGCGGCCAAAAGGATCACCCCGCGGGCCTGCGCGACATCAATCGCGGTCTTCTGGTTATTCTTGAAATACAGCTTTTCCACCGCGAGCGCATCCGGCCGGTACTTGGCGAACAGGGCGGAAAGCTCCTGATAGATGATCTCCAAACGGCGGGAAAACGCCATGCCGGCGGGCGTTTCCACCGCGCCGAAGGCAAGGGGGGTGAAGCGCCCCCGTTCATACCGCACGCAGCCCCAGCCGACAATCGCGTATCCCGGGTCGATCCCAAAAATGATCAAGCCGACACCCCCATCCTATCAATTATAGCATAGTCCTCCCCCGCGGGCAACACAAAATCGCCGGCCGGCGCCGGCAGGCCGCCCGCCGGAGGCGCCCCGGCAAGGGAGAGCCTGCTCCCCCCCGCGGCAGCCCGCATCGCCGCCGTCAGCCGCCGCTGCGGCCCGCCCGGATCAGCCGGCGGATCGCGCCCACCGCCGCCTGCGCCGCCGCAGACGTATCCTCATCGCGGGGATTGTCCAGCCCGGCCGCCTCCCGCTCCTGGTTCCAGAGCACATGGAGGATGCAGCCCGCCCGCAGGCCCCGGGCGGCCGCCACCGCATACAGGGCCGCCGACTCCATCTCGGAGGCCAGACAGCCGCCCCGCAGCCAGGCCTGCCACTGCTCCTTCAGCCGGCAGGAAACCGGCGAGCCGTCCGGGTCGTGCTGGCCATAAAAGGAATCCTTGCACTGTACGACGCCGACGTGGACCGTCCGGCCGGTCTCCGCCCCGGCCTCCCGCAGCGCGGCGGTTACGGCAAAGTCGGATACCGCCGGGAAGGCCAGCGGGAGGTATTCCTGGGAAGTCCCCTCCTGCCGGATGGCGGCGTTGGCGACCACCAGGTCGCCGCCCCGCACCGGCAGCGCCATCCCGCCGCAGGTGCCCACCCGGATGAGCACCTTCGCCCCGCAGCGGCAGAGCTCCTCCGCGCAGATAGCGGTCGATGGGCCGCCGATGCCGTGGGAAATCACCAGCACCCGCTCCCCCTCCAGCTCCCCGGCCCAGGAGGTATACTCCCGGTTGCTGGCCAGGAACGCCGCCCCCTCCAGCCGGCGGGCAATCGACTCCACCCGGCCGGGGTCGCCGGTCAGGATCGCATAGGCCGCCCCGTCCGACGGGCGCAGGCCGATATGGTACATCCGCTCTTCATTAAAATTCATCAAAGCCGGACCCTCCGTTTCCGTGCTCCGGATGCCCGGCGGTGACGCCGTCCCGCACCCAGGCGTTGTCCTTTTATTTTACCATAGCGATGCCCTCCCACGGGGAAAAACCCAGAGATATAACAAAAATTTCACAATTCCCCGCGTTTTTCCGTGTATGATCAAAGGGAAGCTGGCCGACAAACCCACCCGCCTGCATGAGGGCGGGTATGCCCGCACAGGGAGGAGAAGGGCTATGGAAAATTTTGTATTTCACAACCCGGCAAAAATCCTTTTCGGAAAAGGAGTCGAAAAGCAGGCGGCGCAGGAGGTCCGCGCCTTCGGCGGCACCCGCGTCCTGCTGGTGTACGGCGGCGGAAGCATCAAGCGCAGCGGCCTGTACGACACCCTGGCCGAAAGCCTGAGGGCGGAAGGCCTGCCCTTCTGGGAGCTGGGCGGCGTACAGCCGAACCCCCGTCTCGGCCTGGTCAAAGAGGGGATCCGGCTTTGCCGCGAGCAGGGGATCGACTTCCTGCTGGCGGCCGGAGGCGGGAGCGTCATTGACACCGCCAAGGGGATCGCCGTCGGCGTCCCGGACAAGGGGGACCTATGGGAATTCTATGAGCGCAAGCGGATGCCGGAGAAGGCCCTGCCCGTCGGCGTGGTGCTCACCATCCCCGCCGCCGGCAGCGAAAGCAGCGACAGCAGCGTCTTGACCAAGGAAGAGGGGCAGCGCAAGCTGGGCTTCAGCTCGCCGCTGATGACCCCCCGCTTTGCCATTATGAACCCCGCGTTTACCTGCACCCTGCCCGCTTACCAAACCGCCTGCGGGGCGTCCGATATCCTGGCCCACCTGATGGAACGGTATTTCACCCGGGTGGAGCATGTGGACTTCACCGACCGCCTGATTGAAGCCAGCCTGCGCGCCATCCTTGATTATGCGCCGCTGGCCCTGGCCCATCCCGAGGATTACGACATCCGGGCCGAAATCATGTGGGCGGGCACCATCGCCCACAACAACCTGCTCAACACCGGGCGGATCGGGGACTGGGGCTCCCACCGGATAGAGCACGAGCTCAGCGCCCTCTACGACATCGCCCACGGCGCCGGGCTGGCGATCGTCTTCCCCGCCTGGATGAAATACGTCTGGCGGGAGGACCCCGCCCGCTTTGTCCAATTCGCCTCCCGCGTCTTCGGCGTTGAGATTGCCTACGGCAATCCGGAGCGGGCGGTGGAAACGGCGATCGCCCGGCTGGAGCAGTTTTATCGCTCCCTCGGCCTGCCCACCCGCCTTTCCGAGGCGGGGATCCCGGACGACCGCCTGCGGGAAATGGCGCACAAATGCACCCTCCCCGGCCCGCAGGGGAATTTCAAAAAGCTGTATGAAGAGGACGTTTACAACATCTACTGCCTGGCAAAATAGGCGGACGCCCGCCGCGCTTTCCCGCGGCGGGCGTTTTGATCCAATCCAGGCCGTCTCTAAGCGGGGCGGCCTCGATTGGCATATGGACGCGGCAAGGGCGCTTCCGGCAAACCGGAAACGCCCCGTTTTGTATGCGCTTCATGCTTCGGCGGAGCCTGCGGCGCCGTCCCGGAAGCCTGCTCACAGCATATCCTTTTTATGCAGGAGAAAGCCGACCACGCCCATCAGCGCCAGCGACAGGACGATCGGGAACCAGAAAAACTGGCTGAGCGGCAGCCCGTCCACATTCATGCCGTAAAAGCCGGCGATGATATTCGGAATTGAAATCACGATGGTGATGGACGCCAGCACCTTCATGACGATGTTGAGGTTGTTCGAAATCACCGAGGCAAACGCGTCCATCGTCCCGGAAAGGATGTTGAGATAAATGCTGGACATCTCAATGGCCTGCTTGATTTCAATCAGCACGTCCTCAAGCAGGTCCTGGTCCTCCTCATACAGCTTGATGTACCGGCCCCGCATCAGCTTTTCCAGCGTGGTTTCATCCGACTTTAGGGAGGTGGAAAAATACACCAGCGATTTTTCCACGTCAAGCAGCTGGATCAGTTCCTTGTTCTTCATCGACTTGCGCAGCTGCTGCTCCAGCAGGTTGGACACCTTGTCGATCTGCTTGAGGTATTGCAGGAACCGGGTCGCCACCCGCAGGATGATCTTCAGGACAAACTGGGTCTTCAGCTCGGTCTGGACGCCGCGGACCACCCCCTCGGCAAATTCCGCGATCACGGTGTTTTCCCGCAGGGAGACGGTGATGACGTTGGATTTCGTTACCAGGATCCCCATTGGCATCGTATAATAAGAAACCCCCGCTTCGCCCTTTTCGGCGACCGGCGCGTCAATAATAATCAGCGTGATCCCGTCCTCGCTTTCAATGCGGGAGGACTCCTCCTCGTCCAGCGCGGCGCGGAGGAAATCCGGCTCAAGCGAAAACTGCTGGATCAGGAAATTGATCTCCTTTTCATCCGGATTGACCGCGTCAATCCAACAGCCGTCCGCAGGCTCCTCCAGCTCGCGGAGACGGCCGTTTACCGTCTTGTAATAGTGCAGCATACGCGCATCCCCTTTCCCGGGATGCGCCGCCTTCGTGGGACGGGCGCACCCCGGCTGTTTGATTGTTCCTGCAACTTCGGCCAGGGTCAGGGCTCACCGTCTCCACCTCCATGCTGTCCTCTTGGCAGCCGCGCCGGTTCGGCGGGATGCCGGAGGGTTTTCCACCCGTTATTATAGCACATCTTTACCCGATTGCAAGCAAAATCCGGCGATTGAGCGAAATCGGACGATCTCCTCCCATTTAAGCCGCCTAATTCCGTCTAAAACCGGAGAATTTGACCAATAAACCGACAAAAATCCAAAAGGGACCCGGCGGGATTGCTCCCGCCGGGTCCCCATGTTTCCCATCGCTTTGCCTTAATCGCGCCGCTTATTGAAAATATCAATAATGCTGGTGAAGTCGTCGTCCTCGGTCGAGCTGGAGGAGTAGCCGCCCCCGTTGGAGGACGCCGACGCGCTTCCCGCCTCCGGCGCCTTGTAGGAGCCGTCGTTGGAAAAGCCGGTGGCGATAACCGTCACATTCAGCTCGTCGTTCATGGTCTCGTCAAAGGCCGCGCCCCAGATGATGTTCGCGTCGGGATGCGCCGCGCGTGAAATCATAGAGGAGGCGAGCTCCACGTCTTCCAGGTCGATATCCGGGGAGGAGGTGATGTTGATGATCACGCCGCTCGCGCCGTCAATCGACGTCTCAAGCAGCGGGCTGGAAATTGCCGCCTTGGCCGCGGTCTCCGCCTTTTCCTTGCCTTCGGCGCGGCCGACGCCCATGTGGGCATAGCCCGCGTCCTTCATGACCGCGGTCACGTCCGCAAAGTCGAGGTTGACCAGTCCCGGCACCTTAATCAGCTGGGAGATGCTCTGTACGCCCTGGCGCAGCACGTCGTCCGCCACCTCAAACGCGTTGGCGAGGGTGATGCGCTGCTCGCTGACCATCTTCAGCCGCTCGTTCGGGATGACCACCAGGCTGTCCACCTGCTCGCGCAGGGCGGTGATGCCGTTTTCCGCCTGCTCCATGCGCTTGCGGCCCTCAAAGGCAAAGGGCTTCGTCACGATGCCGACGGTCAGGATGCCCAGGTCCCGCGCGATCTCAGCCACAACGGGAGCCGCGCCGGTGCCGGTGCCGCCGCCCATGCCGGCCGTGATAAACACCATATCGGTCCCCTTCAGGGCCGCCGTAATCTCCTCGCGGCTTTCCTCCGCCGCCCGCTGGCCCTTTTCCGGATTAGAGCCCGCGCCGGTGCCCCGGGTCAGCTTTTCGCCGATCTGGATTTTCTGGGTGGCCTGGGACAGGGCGAGCGCCTGCCGGTCGGTATTGATCGTCACAAACTCCACGCCCTGGACGCCCGCGCGCACCATGCGGTTCACCGCGTTTCCGCCGCCGCCGCCTACGCCGACCACCTTTATTTGAACGCCGTCCATAAATTCGTTGTCAAATTCAAAACCCATGTAACTTCCTCCCAGCTTTATTTCCTTAAGCCGGCCCAGCGGCTGGACATCACGCCCAAAGGCGGCATAAATGCAGCGTTCGGCGCATACGATGACGTTGGGAAACCCTCGGCGGCCCGGAGCTGTCCATCCGGTCCTTCCCCGCCGCCCCCGCCAGGGAGGACGGCATCCGTCTGCGCTTACCTATCCGTTTTATCTTACCATGCTCCTTGCCTAAATTCAACCGTTCGCGGCAAATTCGCCGAAAAGAAAATGGGGAAAATCCGCCCGTTATGCCGCGGCTTCCGTCGTCCCCCCACCGGCCGCCTGCGTCGGATCGGCGGCCGTCCCGGTAGTGGAACCGGCGGTGAGCACCTCCCGCGGGGTATACACCGCCTGCTGCTTGTTCGGATCGGAATTGGAATACGAGCTTAAATCAATCTGCCCCCGCGCGTCGTCGCCGTTCTCCTGCAAAATCAGCTTCAGCGTTGAGGCGAACATCGCCAGCTTATGCTCCAGGTTGATATCGCTCCCCAGCAGGACGGTGATCTGATCCTTCCAGAGAAGGCGGATGTCGATCGCGTCCCGCAGGTCGATCTCCCGGATGTCGGCGATCTCCTGGCTGGAGATGGCGTTAAGCAGCGACTGCAGCGTCTGCATATCCGGATCACTCAGCAGCGTGCTCCCGACGCCGGCGCCGTCGGCCAGCGTGCAGCGGAGCAGCAGGTAGTCCGCCAGGCGGCTGCTGTCCTCCGGCAGCCTTTCCAGCCCCTTGCCGTTTTCGCCCAAAATGATCCAGCCGCCGGGCGCCTGCACGGCGGCGACCGGCTCTGCTTCCACAATGCTGATCTTTATAGAGGTAAACGAGGGGCTTTCCACCATCACCCGCTCCACATAGGGGAAGGCGCGCAGGATGTTTTCCGCCGCCTGCTTCTTTTTCAGGGAAAAGATGCTCTGGCCCACCGAAAGCCCGCTTGCCTCAATAATTTCCTCGTCGGTGTAGTGGGTGCTCCCCTCCACGGCAATGCTTTTCAGGCCGAACACCGCGGAGTGCTCCCCGCCGCCGGAGGCCGGCCGGCCGGGGCGGAGCAAAAGGACCACCGCGGCCACGATCCCCGCCGCCAAAAGGAGTAGGATCAGCACGAACACCGCGACCCGCACCGGCTTCAGGCGGCGCTTTTTCCTCGGCCCGGAGCCGGCGACCGCCGCGGTACGGGCCGCCGTATGGACGGACGCACCGGTTTTCGGCCTGGTTTCCGGTCCCTTCGGCAGCGCCTTAGAGGGCGCGCCCTGTTTTTTCTGCTTTTTCATCGCGGTCCTTGCCTTTCCCAACCGGCTGGTTTTGGATAATCCCATACCGGTTATCATACCAAAACGCGGAAAAAAAGAAAAGGGGAAAACGGCGAAATCCGTTTGCCTTCGGGCGATCTTAAGTCCCTCTTAAGAAAACCCCGGCCCCAATTATCCGGGGCCTGCCCGCGTCTCCCTCCCCCGGCCGTATTCCCGCAAAAGCAGGCCGGCCTCCTCGGCGCCCAGCCGCCCGTCCTTGGCCAGGCGGCACACCAGGCGGGTAAAGGAATCCTCCTCCCGCTCTTCGCTCAGGCGTATTTTCTGGATCAGGCGGTCCAGGCGAAGGCGGATCGTCGGATAGGTAACGCCGTATAAGGAGGCCATTTTTTTCAAGGAACCGGAGGAAAGCAGGAAAAGGCGGACAAATTCCAGATCCTCGGAATCCAGTCCGCGCATCCATGCAGGAACCTCCGCCAACGCTCTCCCTCCCGTCCTATCCGGCACCATGACCCTATGCCTTCGCCTCCCTGCCGGCACAATGCCGGTGCAGGGAATGAAGCAGCACCCGGCCCCAGCCGTTCCCCGATGCGGCGGGGGCGCGGAGGGGCCTATGTTTAGTATAGTTTTTCATTTTATTAAAGTCAATAGGATTTTTCATTTCAATTTTTATAAAATTATCTTTAATATTATTGTTCATCCGGTATTCGCCGGAGGGAAGCCCCCACCCCGCGCAGGGCCTCCTCCAAGCCCTCGTACCCCCTGTCAAGGTGATGCAGCGCGCGCAGGAGGGTCGTGCCCTCCGCCGTCAGGCCGGCGATGACCAGCGCCGCCCCGCCGCGCAGGTCGGTGCATTCCACCGGCGCGCCGGAAAGGGCGCGGACCCCTTCCACCACCGCCATCCGGCCTTCCACCTTGATGTTCGCGCCCATCCGGACCAGCTCGCCCGCATGTTTATAGCGGTTTTCAAAGATATTTTCCACAAACACGCTGGTACCGTCCGCCACGCAGGCCATCGCCATCAGGGGCGCCTGCGCGTCGGTGGGGAAGCCGGGGTAAGGCATGGTGCGGATCAGCCGGAGCCGGCGCAGGCGGGGCGGCGCGGTGAGGGACAACTCCCCTCCGGCATACCGCAGCGTACAGCCGGCCTCCTCAAACGCCGGGAGCACCGTCGCGATATGCTGGGGGTCCGCCCCCCGGAGGACCAGCCTCCCGCCGGTCGCCGCCCCCGCCGCCAGGTAGGTCACGGTTTCAATCCGGTCGGGCATCACCCGATAGGGGCAAGCCGTGAGGCGCTCCACCCCTTCGACCGTGACCGTCCCTTCGCCGGCGCCCCGGATCCTTGCCCCGCAGCGGGTCAGGTACGCGCACAGGTCGACAACTTCCGGCTCCCGCGCGGCATTCAGGATGGTGGTCACCCCCTCCGCGGTCGACGCTGCGAGCAGGATATTCTCCGTTGCGCCCACGCTGGGGAAGTCCAGCGCGATGGCCGTCCCCTTTAGGCGGCCCTTGGCGCGGCATTCCAGCCGGCCCCCTTCCTCGCGGATCTCCGCCCCCAGCTGGCGCAGCGCCGCCAGGTGCAGGTCAATCGGCCGGGCCCCCAGCTCGCAGCCTCCGGGGAAGGACATATGCGCCTGCCCGGTGCGCGCAATCAGCGCGCCCAGGAAGAGGATTGACGAACGCATTTCCCGCATCAGTCCGTCCGGTATGTCGCTGCGGCTGAGCGGCGTGGAATCCACGGCCACCGTCCCCTGCGAGCGGGTCACGGTGCAGCCGAGATGCCGCAGGATGTTGACCGAAGCCGACACATCCGAAAGCTGCGGGCAGTTGGTAATCTCGCTGACCCCTCTGGCCAGCAGCGCGGCCACCAGCAGCGGCAGCGCGCTGTTTTTCGCACCGTGGATGGCGACCGCGCCTTCCAGCCGCCGCCCGCCGTCAATTTTGAGCATTTCCCGCTTTTCCTGCTTTTCCATTTTCGGCCCCTTTTCTCCGCAGAGGATGGTGGTTGAAGAGGCGGCCGCCTTCTGCGGGAAGCCGCCGCCCATCCGGCACCGGAAATTCCGCGCCTGCAAGCCCATCCTATGCGAAGGGTGCCCCAGGGGTGAAAAACGGGGGATTTCCGCCCCGCTTTTCCGGGAATCGGCGGAAAACGGACAAAACCGCCGGACTCCGGATTCCCCAGGTACGACGAAGCCCGGCGGCGGACATCGGCTGTCCGCTGCCGGGCAGATCAAAGCGCTCTGTATCTGCTCATGGGCAAGATGCGGCCAGTGGCCGGAAAAATGCCCCGCCCCCACCGGCTGTGCGCCGCTCAAGGCGGTAAAAAAAGGGCAAAAGCGGTCTCGCTTTTGCCCTGCATCCGTCCTGCGCCGGATAACCGGCGAAGAGGCAGCCGCCCCTTCCGCCGCCCGCTCCCCTTCCCCGAGGCGGGAGACGGCAGCCTCATTTCCCAAATTCCGGCGGCAGCTTCCCGCCGTTTTGCAGCACCGCTTCTATCACGGCGTAGATGCGGTCCCCCGCATCCAAAATAGCGCCCCGGCGGGCGTTTTCCCCCATGCGACGGAGCTCCTCCGGGCTGGACGCGATCCGCTCGATCTCCTGCCACAGGCGGTCGGGCGTCAGCTCCTTTTCCTCAATGCAGACCGCCGCGCCCTTGCGCACCAGGGCCATCGCGTTGTGGTATTGGTGGTTTTCCGCCACATTGGGGGAAGGGATCAGGATCGACGGCTTGCCTGCCGCCGGCAACTCGCTCAGGGTCATCGCCCCGCAGCGGGAGATCACCAGGTCGGCCGCCGCCATGCAGCGGGGCATATCGTCAATATATTCCCGCACCGTAATCCCCGGCGCCTTCTCCGGGACGCCGAGCTCCCGGAGCCTGGCGCAGGTATCCTCCCAGCCGGCCCTGCCGGTGGCGTGGATGTGCTGGAAGCGCCCGTCCTTCACGCTGCGGGCGATCACCTGGGCCATGGCTTCGTTGATCCGTCCGGCGCCCAGGCTCCCCCCGACCGACAGGATCAGCGGCCGGCTGTCCACGCCGAGCTCCTGCCGGGCCCGGGCCCGGTCAAGATGCAGGAAATCGGGGCGCAGCGGGTTGCCCGTTACTACGACGCGGGCTTCCGCCGGCAGGTATTTTTCCGCCTCCTCTGCCGCGATCAGGACGGCGGCGGCGTATTTCGACAGCATTTTGACCGTGACGCCGGGAAAGGCGTTGGATTCATGCACCAGCACCGGGATCCCCATCCTGGCCGCCTTGCGCAGGACCGGCCCGCTCACATAGCCGCCGGTGCCGATGGCGATGTCCGGGCGGAATTCCCGCAGGATTTTTGCCGACGCCGCCTGGGCCGTTACGGCGTGATAGGCGGCGGAAACGTTGCGCCCGATGTTTTTGAGCGTCAGCCGGCGCTGGAACCCCTGTACGGCGACCGTCTCAATCCGGTAGCCCGCCGCGGGCACCAGGCGGGTTTCCATCCGTCCCTTGGCCCCGACAAACAGGATCTCAGCGTCCGGCTGTTCCTGCCGGATCTTGGCGGCGATGGCCAGCGCCGGGTTGATGTGCCCCGCCGTGCCGCCGCCTGTCATCAATACGCGCATGGGATTCCCTCCTATGTATCCGTCCCCGCTCCCCGCCGGTACGGCGAGGGAAACGGAGGCGGCGCCGCCCTTGCGCCGTCCCCCCGGCGCAGGGCCGCTATGGTTTATCCGGCCTTCGCTTTTCAAGCGGCGAGCTCCGCCCGAGCGATGCGTTGCGGGATACCGAAAGCACCACGCCCATCTGGGCCAGCAGCATAACCAGCGACGTGCCGCCGTAGCTGAAAAACGGCAGGCTGATGCCGGTGTTGGGGATGGTGTTGGTGACCACCGCCATATTTAGGAAGGCCTGCAGCCCGACCTGGGCCGTCAGCCCGACCGCCAGCATCGAACCGAATTTATCCGGCGATTTCATGCCGATGGTGATCCCCCGCCACAGCAGCAGGGCAAACAGCACGATGACCAGCACCGCGCCGACGAAGCCCAGCTCTTCACAGATCACGGAAAAAATAAAGTCGTTGTGCGGCTCCGGCAGGAACAGGTGCTTCTGCCGGGAATTGCCGAGCCCCTGGCCCATCACGCCGCCCGAGCCGATCGCGTACAGCGATTGGACGGTCTGCCACGCTTCGTTGGGATTCTCTGCAAAAACGCCCATGGGATCCAGCCATACGCGGATGCGGTCCTGCTCGTACCCCTTAAAGAAGACCATATAAATGACCGCGCCGACGCCCAGGCCGACCGTACCCAGCAGGTAAAGCAGGCGGGTGCCGCCCACATACATCATCACAATGCCGATGCCCAGCAGCAGGATGGTGCCGGAAAGGTGCGGCTCGAGGAAAACCAGGCCGCAGGTAAGGCCCAGGATCAGGATGAAGGGCAGGTACCCGGCCAGGAAGGTCTTCATCTTCTTGTGGTTCAGGGATATCAAATGCGCAAACAAAAGGATCAGGGCAAACTTG
>CAJFQI010000025.1:0-33412 GCA_904419005.1 Candidatus Avimonas faecium
CCGTACAGGACGGCGAAGGGCTCGTCCCCCACAAAACGGCGGGCGCAGCCGACCGCATGGCCCAGCCCCCGGGTTTCCTTCTGCCGGATAAAATACAGGTTGGCCAGATGGGTGATGTCGTTGAGCTGCTGCAGGGTGTCGTCCTTGCCGGAGTCGGCCAGCCTGGCCTCGAGCTCCGGCACATGGTCAAAGTGGTCTTCGATCACCCCTTTGTTGCGGTTGGTGATAATCAGGATATCTTCAATCCCGGAACGGACTGCTTCCTCAACGATATACTGGATGGCGGGCTTGTCCACAATGGGGAGCATCTCCTTGGGCATCGCCTTGCTGATGGGCAGCACCCGGGTGCCGAGCCCCGCTGCCGGGATCACGGCCTTGCGGACCTTTTGGTGAGACATGGATGTCCCTCCCTTTCAAGTATTGGCCGGCAGCCTGCCGCCGGAACGGGCAAAAAAAGAGGGAGCCGGGGCGAAGGGCCTGAAAGCCGACGCCTGCGTCTCCCCCTCCCGCAACCGGTGCGTGCGGCGCGCTTTTCCGCACGCCGTTCCCGCCGGTCCGCGGGTATTGTATCATAAAATCAGCAGCAGCACAATAGCGGCGACGGCCGCCGCAGCCGCCAGATAAACGGCCACCCGCCCAGCCGATACGCCTCCCTTTTTGGAAAGGGTAAGCCGGTATGCCGGCGTCCCGCCGCACTGCCTGCGGATGCGGGCCATCTGCCGCTTGACGTGCCGCCGGTACAGGTCGTTTGCCCGCATCCCCAGCGCGCCGCGCAGGATGACGGAAAGCAGGGAGGCGACGTGGGTCAGAAACAGCAGCCAGACCGGCGCGCCCCCCGCCAGGCTTTCGCCGCCGGCCATGGACAGCGCGCCGGAATCACCCAGCCAAAAGGCGAAAACGGCCGCATACGGGGCCGCCAGGAGCAGGCAGAGGGGCAGAACCAGCCAAAAGGCCCGCCCCATCTTGCGGTAGAGCAGCCATTCCAGCGGGAATAGGGCGGCTGCCCAGTTCCAGGAAACCGGATTGTGTGTCTGCTCAAAGTACCGGAAGCGCGGCAGGTAATACCCCGCGTTGGGGCCCAAGAAGGTGGCGAGGTCCATCGCCGTCTCCCCCTCCACCACGCCGTCCGGCGGCACCTCCCCATACGGGGTATAGGGGGGAGCGAAAACCGCCGGGTCGACCGGCGGGTTCTGGTCCTCCGGGCGGGGGGACGGCGGCTCATCGGCGGCCCGGCCGCATTTGCGGCAGACCTTGCTCCCGGCGGGGTTGAGCGTCCCGCAGTTCCCGCAGGCCCAGACATCGTCATCCCCCCGCTCAAGCGGAGGGCGCCACTGCTCCGCCGTCCCGTGGGAAGCGGCATAGGCGCAGCGGCCCTGCTTTTTCCAGCATTCCCGGTGGTGGGGCGCGCCGCAGTCCGGGCAGACGACCACGTCGTCGCCCTGGGCGAACGGCCGGCCGCATACCGGGCAGGTGTATTCTTGCAGATGCAGCATGTTCAGCATAACGGGGGCGCCCCCTTCTCCGCCGCCGACCCCTGCGCCGAAGCGGCGGGCCGGGAGCGCGCCGGCAGATCCGGGTTATCTGCCGGCGGAATATAGCGTCGCTACAAGGAGTACATAAACAAGGCCTGGAACAGGATTTGCGCAAACCAGACGATCCCTGCGGAAACCGCCACCATGATCAGCGAAACGCCGCCGCCCTGCACCAGCGCCTGGCGGAGATAGCCGTCCTGCATCCCCGGCTGGGACGGGGCTGCCCCGCCCTGTTTTTCCCGTATCGCTTTGACCTTCTTCACAGCGTCCCGCCGGTACAGCGAGTTCCCGATCAGCCCGAACAGCACATGGATCAATAGGGTGATGAGGGTCAGCAGGGAAAGCATGAGGACATAAAGCGTCAGCCGTCCGCTCTGGGTTAAGGCAAACATGGACTGGTACATCGCCGCGGTGCTGGACATATCCAGCTGCGGGTAGATATACGTCCCCAGGATAAAGGCGTTCAGGAAGGTTTTTACCACCTCCAGCGCCAGGAGGATGCCGCCGGCCAGGTACTGCTTGCGGTACAGCAGCCAGTAAGGCGTAATCAGGAACGCCGGCCAGTTCCAGGACAGGCGGGAGCCGGTCTTGGCCATCTTGTAGAAGCGGGGGAGGTAGTAGGCCGAATTCGGCCCCACAAAGGCGGCGAGGTCCTCCGCCCGCTCCCCGTCGATGCTCTCCCCCTGCGGCACGCCGCCCAGCGGGTCGACCACCGGCATCCGGATGGGCGAATACTCGCCGTAGCCGCCGGGATAGTAGGCGTTCCCCTGCTGCCCGTACGGCGAGTAGGGGGGCTGCTGGAAATTCGGCTGCTGGTAAGGCGGCGCCTGCCGGGCGGACTGCCAATCCGCCGGGGGAAGCTCCTGCCCGCAGTAAGAGCAGAATTCCGCGTATTCAAAGTTGGTTTTGCCGCAGCGGGGGCAGACCCGCCCCTGCGCCGCGCCGGCCGGCGTCCCGCCGGGCTGCCCGGCGGCGCTTGGGCCGTGATCCGGCACGCCGGAGGGCTCCTCCGGACGCCGCCACTGCCGCGGCGTCCCGTGGTCCGCCGCAAAATGGCAGTGCCCCTCCTGCTTCCAGCACTCCCGGTGATGGGGGGCGCCGCATTCGGGGCAGGCGACGATGTCGTCGCTTTCCTGGAATTTTTTCCCGCAAACGGGGCAGATATATCCTTCATAAAAAAACATAGGAATCCGGTCCTTTCGCCCTAGGGCGCGGGAATGCCGGGAGAAGCCCGGTCCATTCCTGCTTTCTGTTATATTGTACCGTTTTTTTCCGGAAACTGCAACGGATTCGCCGATCGTTTATAAAATGTTAACGAATCCGGCCGGGCTGCCAGCTTTTCCGTGCCTTTGGATGCACCGCGCCGCCTCTGCCCGCCTGCCCTCCTGGCGGCGCCGTACGGATTTCTGCGGATTTTATTGATATTTCCCCCTTTGCTCAGTATAATATATCACAGGAATATGATGGTAAGGATGATGAGGCTTTTTGGATACGAGAGACGCCGCCGCTTTTTTTGCCTGGCTCAAGGGCAAACGGGTCGCCGTGTGCGGCCTTGGCAACAACAACCCGCCGGTTGTCCGGCAATTCCTGCAATACGGCGCCAGGGTGACGGCCTGCGATCGCCGCCCGCGGGAGCAGCTCGGCGGGCTTGCCGACGAGCTCGAGGCGGCCGGCGCGGCGCTGCACCTCGGCGACGGCTACCTTTCCGCGCTTGAGGAGGAGGGGGCGGACCTGATCCTGCGCACCCCCGGGATGAAGCCCTACCTGCCGGAGTTTGAGGCGGCCCGCCGCCGCGGGACCCCGGTGACGTCGGAGATGGAGCTGTTCCTGGCCCTGTCCCCCGCGCCGGTTACGGCCGTCACCGGGTCGGACGGCAAGACCACCACCACTACGGTGATCGCCCGCCTGCTTGAGGAGTCCGGCCGCCGCGTCCACCTGGGCGGGAACATCGGCCGGCCCCTGCTGCCCGAGATCTTCGACGTCCGGCCGGAGGACGAGGTGGTGGTCGAGCTTTCGAGCTTCCAGCTGACCGGGATGCGGCAGCGGGTGGACACCGCCGTGGTCACCAACGTCGCGCCCAACCACCTGGACTGGCACACCGACATGGCGGAGTATATTGAGGCCAAGCGCAACCTGGTGCGGTACCAGGACGGCGCCTGCCGCGCCGTGCTCAATGCGGATAATGTGATTACCCGCGGCTTTGCCGCCGACACACAGGCCCCGGTCTATTTCTTCTCCCGCCGGACAAAGCCGGAGCGGGGGGCCTGGCTCTCCCCGGAGGGGATGCTGGTCATGACGGCGGACGGCGCGGATACCCCGGTCCTTCCCGCAAAGGAGATCCTGCTGCCCGGGATGCACAACGTGGAAAATTACCTGGCCGCGATCAGCGCCGTGTGGGGCAAGGTCGGGCCGGAGACCATTGCGGGGCTGGCCCGCCGGTTCGGCGGGGTGCCCCACCGCTGCGAACTCATCCGGGAGCGCCGGGGCGTGAAATATTACAACGACTCGATCGCTTCCAGCCCCACCCGCACCATCGCGGGGCTGCGGGCCTTCCATGAGAAAAGCCCGGACAGGAAGAACGTGGTCCTGATCGCCGGCGGGTACGACAAGCACATCCCCTACGACCCGCTGGGGCCGGCCGCGGCCGAGTCGGTCAAGGCGGCGGTGCTGTTGGGCGCAACGGCGGACGCGATTGAGCGGGCGGTGCGCGCCTGCTCCGACCTGCCGGTTTACCGGGTTGATACGATGGAGCAGGCGGTGCATACCGCCGCGGAGTGCGCCGAGCCGGGGGACGTGGTCACCCTCTCCCCGGCGAGCGCCAGCTTTGACCGGTATAAGAATTTTGAGGAGCGGGGGAACGATTTCCGCCGCCTGGTGGAGGCGCTGGGCGACTGAAAGCGCGCCCGTCGGCAGGGGCGGAGCCTTCCACCCTGAGCCGCCCCGCGCGGGGTATGGCCGCCGGCAGCCTCGCCCGCTACGGCGGCCCCCTCCGGGCCAGGGACGAGGGATGCCGGAACGCTCCCTCCGGCCGGTGCCGGCTGCCTTTGACGGCAGCGGAACAACAATCGCCCGCCGAAGCCCGGCGGGCGCAAAGGAAAACGGAAAGCGAAAGGATGAGGCAATGTGGCAATCGATCTGCGCGCCGTCCTCGCGGCCCTGAGCGGGGCTCCGGGGGTCGGCGGCTTGGCCGCCGCACCGCAGGCGGCGGCTTCATATCTGCGGGAGCTGGGCTGCGAGTTAGAGCAGGATCCCCTGGGCAGCGTGATCGGGTGGCGCCGCTGCGGCCGGGAGAACGCCCCGGTGCTGATGCTGGAGGCGCATATTGACGAGATCGGGCTGATTGTCACGGGGGTGGACGACAGCGGCTTTGTGCGGGTGTCCGCCTGCGGGGGGACCGACCGCCGCGCCCTGATCGCAGCGGAGGTCATCGTCCACGGCGACAAGGAGTATCCCGGCGTATTCTGCTCAATCCCGCCCCATCTGAGCGGCCCGGACAGCGAGGGGAAAATCCCCGCGGTGGAGGAGCTGGGCATTGACATCGGGCTGGACGCCAAGCGTGCTCGCCGGCATGTCAGAGAAGGGGACCGGGTCTCCTTCCGGCCGAACTTCTGCGCCCTGGCCGGCGAGCGGGTGAGCGGCAAATCGCTGGATGACCGGGCCGGCGTGGCGGCGGTGCTGCGCTGTCTTGATCTGTTGGCGGGCAAAGAGCTGGAGTGCGACATCGCCGCCGTCTTTGCCGTGCAGGAGGAGCTGGGCTGCCGCGGATCAGCGGCCGTATCCTACCGCATTGCGCCGTCCGCCGCCATCGCGGTGGACGTCAGCTTTGCCTATACCCCCGACGCCGACCGCTCCAAATGCGGGGAACTGGCGGGAGGGCCGATGATCGGCTGGGCTCCGGGGCTGGACGACCGGATGACCCGCCGCCTGCTTGCCCTGGCGGAGCAGGCGGGCATCCCCCGCCAAAACGAAGTCATGGGCGGGGATACCGGCACCGACGCGGATTCCATTGCGGACGCCCGCGGCGGGGTGCGCACGGCGCTGCTGTCGGTCCCCCTGCGGTATATGCACACCCCGGCGGAGGTCATTGACCTGCGGGATGTGGAAAACACCGCCCGGCTGATGGCGGAATTTGCCGAAAAGGAGGGGGAGGCGCTGTGAACGCGTTGATGCTGCAGCTCAAAAGGCTCTGCTCCCTGCCCGGCGTGTCTGGCCGGGAGGAGGCGGTGCGGGACTATATCCTCGCGCAGCTCGCGGAGTCCCCGGCCGAAATGAAGGTCACGGTGGACCCGCTGGGCAATGTGATCGCCCAGGTGGCGGGCAGGCGCCGGGCGGCGCGCACCCTCCTTTTTGCGGCCCATATGGACGAGGTCGGGCTGATCATCACCGGCGCGACGGAGGAGGGCTACCTCCGTTTTGCCCCGGTGGGAGGGCTGGATCCGGCGGTGGTGTACGGCCGCCGGGTGCTGGTCAACGGCCATCCCGGCGTGATCGCGGGCCGGGCCTTCCATCAGTGCAGCGGGGAGGAGCGGGGCAGGGCCGTCCCGCTGGAAAAGCTCCGGATTGACCTGGGGGCCGAATCCCGGGAACAGGCGGAAAAGCTGGCCCGCCCGGGGGATGTCGCGGTGTTTGACAGCGGCTTTGTCAAGCTGGAGGGCGGGCTCTTCAAGGCCCGCGCGCTGGACGACCGGGCCGGCTGCGCCCTGCTGCTCTCCCTGGTGCAGGAGGTGCCGGAGTACGACATCACCCTGGCTTTCACCGTGCAGGAGGAAGTGGGCCTGCGGGGGGCGAAGACCGCGGCCTATACCGCCGCCCCGGACGTGGCGGTGGTGGTGGATTCCACCACGGCCGCGGATATCGCCGGGGTGCCGGAGGACAAGCAGGTCTGCCGGGTGGGCGGCGGGCCGGTGGTCTCCTTCATGGACCGCCGCACCCTGTACGACCGCCCGCTGTACGAATGCATCCGCGCGTTGGCGGAGAAGATCGGCGTCCCCTCCCAGACCAAGACGGCGATTGCCGGCGGCAACGACGCGGGGGCGATCCACCTTTCCCGCGGCGGGGTGCGGGTGGCCGCGGTGTCGCTGCCCTGCCGGTATATCCATTCCCCCAGCTGCGTGCTGTCCAAAAAGGATTTGACCCATACCGCCGCCCTGCTCAAGGCGCTGGCGGAGAGGCTCCCGGCCGAGGACGGCCTCCCGCCCCTTGATGGAGGGCGCCTGCCGGGCGGGGCGGGCTGAACCCGCCCCTGCCCGCTTTGATACACCGGGTTCCCGTGCCGGTAAGGGACGGGGGCCCTGCCCCTCTATCTGCCGGGGGGCGTGAACGAAAGGGGTGCGCCATGATCCGTCAAGCGGCAGCCGATGATTTTTCCCGCCTGATCCCCGACACCGAGGCGGCGGTGCGCCTGCGCGCCCTCGCGGACGCCTATGGTCCCGGCCTGCCCTTCCTGCGCTTTTGGTGCGACGGGGAGGGGGGCTTTGCCTCCCTGATGGACGGGACGATGACCCTCTCCCTGCCCCGGGGGCTCAGCGAGGAGTGGGCGGCCTTTGCCGCCATGCAGCCGGAGGTTTCGGGCGTCCGGACGGATGGGGAGACCGCCCGCCGCCTGGCTGCCTGGGGAGGCTGGCGGGTGGAGACGGGGGCGGTGACGGCTCCCGGCCCGGCGCTGGCCGTCCCGGAACGGGAGCCGGAGCCCTTGACGCCCCGGGAGGCCTATCCCGTGCTGAAGGAATGCTTTCCCGGCTCCCTGCCGCCCTTCTCGGCGTGGTATGTGGACGTTTCCCACCGCCTGCGGCACGGCTGCTGCCGCTTGGCCGGCTTTAAGGAGGAGGGGCGGGCCGTTTCCTGCGCCATGACGGTGGCCGAGTGCGGCCCCGCCCCCTGCGAGCCGGCGCCCTACGGCGGCGCGGCGCTGATCGGGGCGGTGGCCACCCTGCCCGCCGGGCGGGGCAAAGGGTACGCCTCCGCGGCGGTCCTTACCCTGGCGCGCGCCTTGCGGGACGAGGGGCGGCGGGTTTTCCTCTCCCCCAAAAACGCCCATGCCCACGCCCTGTACGCCCGCATCGGCTTTGCCGACGCGGGGGAGTGGGGAAGCCTGAAGCGTTTGTAGCCGCCGCCTATGGATGAATTGGTGAATAAAAAGGAGACGGAAATGGGAACGCGTGAAAATCCGCCGGCCGGGGAAATTTTCCCGCTCGACCCGGCGGAATACAGCCGCTGCCGGGCGATCTGGGATATGGACGGGAACCGGGAAGCCGCCTGGCGCTGGTATCGGGAACTGGCGAAGGGAAACCGCTCAATCTTTATCTTCCGCCGGGACGATGAATGGCTGGCGGAAATTGCCCTGGTGCGGGACGCCGGCGACCCGGATTACACCATCCCGAGCCGGCGGGCGTATGTATCCCGCCTGATCGTCCGCCCGGGGTACCGGCGGCAGGGGATCGGCGGTACGCTGGTGGACTTCCTGGTGGAAAAGGCCCGGCAGGAGGGATTCCGGGAGCTTTCGCTGGGGGTTGACGACGCGAACACCGCCGCCCGGCAATTGTACTTTAAAAAGGGGTTTACCCAGGTGCTGTGAAGGCCAAGACCAATACGGAAAATATAAAAAGCTGCTGAAAACCCTGTAGGATTTTCGCAGCCGGAAAGAAAGGCATGAAGCAACCGCATGACGACATCCCCGTTTTTTTCCATTGACCCCCGCTTATCCGCCCTGTCCGACCGGGCGATGCAGGAGGCTGCGCCCGCGTTTTCCCGGATTGAGCAGGTGACGGAATACAATCAGCTCAAGGTGCTGGCCGCCTTTATTGACCACCGGGTGAGCGAAAGCCATTTCGTCCTGACCACCGGCTACGGCTACGGAGACCGGGGGCGGGATACGCTTGACGCGGTATTCGCCCAGGCCATGGGGGCGGAGGACGCCCTGGTGCGGCACAGCATTGTATCGGGCACCCACGCCATCACCATCGCCCTCTTCGGCGTGCTGCGCCCCGGCGACACCATGCTGGCGGCTTCGGGCGCGCCCTACGATACGCTTGAAAAGGTGATCGGCCTGCCCGATTCCCAGGGCGGGCATACCGACATGGGCTCCCTGCGGGACTACGGCGTCCGGTACGAGCAGGTGGAGCTGGATGCGGCCGGCCGGCCCGACCTGCCCGCCATCCGGGCGGCGGCCGCCCGGCTCAAGCCCCGGCTGGTCCACATCCAGCGCTCCCGCGGGTACAGCCTGCGCCCCTCGCTGAGCGTGGCGCAGATCGGGGAGATGATCGCCGCCGTGCGGGAGGCTTCCCCCGATTCGGTGGTGTTTGTGGACAACTGCTACGGTGAATTTGTGGAGCAGACCGAGCCGACGGCGGTGGGGGCCGACCTGATGGCCGGTTCCCTCATCAAAAACCCGGGAGGCGGCATTGCGGAAAACGGCGGGTACATCTGCGGCCGGGCTGATCTGGTCGAACAGTGCGCCTACCGCATGACCACCCCCGGCCTGGGCCGGGAGGTCGGCGCTTCCCTGGGGCATAACCGCACCCTGTACATGGGCCTGTTCCACGCCCCCCATGTCGTGGGGGAGGCGCTCAAGACGGCGGCGTACTGCGCCAGCCTGTTCTCCCTCCTGGGCTACGAGGTCACCCCCGGCCCGCAGGAGGTGCGCGCCGACATCATCCAGGCCGTCCGGCTCCGCACGCCGGAGGCGCTGGTCGCCTTCTGCCAGGGGATGCAGCGGGGCGCGCCGGTCGACGCCTTCGTGGTGCCGGAGCCGTGGGACATGCCCGGCTACGAAAGCCAGGTCATCATGGCGGCCGGGGCCTTTACCATGGGCGCGTCAATTGAGCTGTCGGCGGACGCCCCCCTGCGGGAGCCCTACGCCGCCTATATGCAGGGCGGGCTGAATTTCCACTCCGGCAAGATGGGGGTTCTGCTGGCGGCGCAGGCGATGCTGGAGCAGGGCGCGCTCACCCTGTAAGGGGCTGGCGCCGCCGGAGGCTGTGCGGCGCGGGCGGCTTGCTTTCCGCGAGCCCTGGCCGCGCCGTTTTCTGCCTCCTTGCCGCTTCGCCCCGTCTGCTCCGCATTGGCCTGGTTTTCCCGCCTTTTCAAGGCTACCTCCTTAACGCCGCGGGGGAAAGGCGGACGATGCCGCTGTTCCCTTCCGCCGCCCGGCATCTATCGCGGATAAAAAGACAAAGAAAAAGAGGGCAGGCTCTCTCCGAGCCTGCCCTCTTTTGTGCTTTCGGGTCAGAACAGATACCGGCTGCCGTCGGCATCCGCGCCGCCGTCCTCATACTGTACGCTGTCAATGTTGCGGATCAGGTAGGTGTTGCTGGCCACCCGCTCCACCTCACAGTGGCGGGCATAGGCGGCGCCGCTGAGGAAATCCAGCAGGCGTCGCGCAATGTCCTTAGCCGCGTCGTCCAGGTTCAGGATGATGACCCGTCCGCCGCTGAGCTTGTCGGCGATTTTGGTCCCCTCCTCAAACTGCGAGGGCTTTACCAGCAGAACCTCAAACCCGTCCGGGTTGGCGGCGGGGGAGGCGGCACGCGCCCGGTCAGCCCTCTCCTGCTCTTCATCGTAAAAGGAATTCCCGCGGATTCTTTCTGCAAAACCCATCTCCACTACCACCTTTCCCTGCCGGCGGCGGAATCGCCCTGCGGCAATTTCATAAAAAGGCGCTTTCCCTTTGCCCCATCCGGTAAGCAAATCCGGAGAAAGCGCCAAAGGTTATATCTAAAATCAGTCTAGCACGATCGGTCGAATATTGCAAGGATAAAACGAAAGAAAACAAATTTTCCATATTTTTGTGCCCATCCTTGTATCCATCCCGTTATTGGAGGAGCGCCGCCTCCCGGCCCGGGCGGGGGATCATGGGGGCGGGGGGACGGAGGCTTGCCCGTATGGCGGCGCGCCGAGAGGCGTTACGGCTTGGCCCCGGGCTCAGCCCGCTTTTCGCCCCGCTCGGTGGCCCGGTCCGCCCGGAATTCTTCAATCAGCCGCTGGACCAGGCCCCGCTGGGTATCGCTCAGCCCGTCGGTATATAGCATCGGCCGGTTGTCCAGCCCGAGCAGGTAATCGGTGGTGACGCCGTAGAAGACGGAGAGCTGCGCCAAAACGTCCACCGACGGCGTCTTTACATTGTTTTCATACCCGCTGATCGTGGCCTTGGAAAGGTTCATCCGCCGGGCTACCTGGGTCTGGGTCAGCTTTTTCTCCTCCCTCAGCTGCCGGAGCCGGCGGCCGAAATCAAAGACCATAGGCACTTCCTCCCCTGTACTTTGAGTGTAAACTATTTTCGTCCACTGGCAGGGGAAATATTCGCCGAAGGATCTCCTTTAAGCTGACAGCCTCCCGGCGGGCCGCACGGGTTTAGGCTTCGGGGGATTCCGGGCGGGCGGAGGGGCCCTCCCCGTCCGGGCGGAGGGACCGGCAGAACGCAAATTCGTTTTTCCGGAAGGTGAGGACCCCCTGCCTTTGCAGACGGCCCAGGACGGCGGAAAGGGCGCTCCGGTCCGCCGCCAGGTAATCGGCCAGCCCCTGCCGGTCGAACGGGATGGTGAAGCGCCGGCTGCCGGCGCGCTGTGCTTCCTCCGACAGATAGGACAGGACCTTTTCCCGGAGGGTGCGCTTGGACAGGTGCTCAATCCGCCCGGTGAGGAAGACGTTTTTCCGGCTGACAAGGCGCAGCAGATTGCCGGTCAGGGCGGCGTGCATGGGGCAGGCGTTCCCGCAGGGGGTCAGCACCCGGCGGCAGTCCAGCCATAGCACCGCGGCGGTGTCCTCCGCCTGCGCCGAGACGGTCAGGGGCAGGCCGCCGGCGGCAAACGCCTCGGCGAACAGCTCCCCGGGGCGGATCCGCGCCACCAGGACGGCGCTGCCTTCGTAATCTTCCTTGACAATCCGGACCGCCCCGGCGGTCACCAGCCCGAACCGCTCCGTCGTTTCCCCCGCGTGCAGGAGGATGTCCCCCTTGCGGTAGGTTTTTTCCTCCGCCCTCAGGCAGGCAAAGAGCTCCGGCCGCTCCTCCGGCGCAATGCCGGCAAACAGGGGCCCGTCCGGGTAGGGAGCTCCGTGGCTTTTTTTCGAAAATTCCATAGGCGTTCTCCTTTATTCCGTTGTAATTGCAACGGAATGTTCTGCCCCATTGTAGTATACTCCGTTTAGAAAGTCAAATACGCGGCCCGCTGGGGCTGCGCTTGTACCGATAAGGAGGAATCGCCATGCTGCGGAAAATCATTACCATTGACCAGGAAAAATGCAACGGCTGCGGGCTCTGCGCCGCGGCCTGCCACGAGGGAGCGATCGGGATGGTCGAGGGCAAGGCCCGCCTTCTGCGGGAGGATTACTGCGACGGGCTGGGGGATTGCCTGCCCGCCTGCCCGGTGAACGCCATCCGCTTTGAGCAGCGGGAGGCCCCCGCCTACGACGCCGAGGCAGTCCGGGCGGCGCAGGAGGCGAAGGCCCGCGCGTCGGCGAGTCCTTCCGGGCCGTCCCCGCTGCCCTGCGGCTGCCCCGGCAGCCAGTCCCGGCGGATCGCCCGCACGGCCGACGTGCCGGCGCCGGCCGGCGCCCCGGCGGCAAGCCGCCTGTCCCAGTGGCCGGTACAGATCAAGCTGGCGCCGGTGAACGCCCCCTATTTTGAGGGAGCGCACCTTCTGGTCGCCGCCGACTGCACCGCCTATGCCTACGGCGATTTTCACAACCGCTTCATCAAAAACCGCATTACCCTGATCGGGTGCCCCAAGCTGGACGAGGGGGACTATACCGATAAGCTGACCGCGATCCTGCAGGAAAATGACATCCGGAGCCTGACGGTTGTGCGCATGGAGGTCCCCTGCTGCGGCGGGATTGAGAATGCGGCCAAGCAGGCGCTCCGGCGCAGCGGCAAATTCATCCCGTGGCAGGTGTATACCGTGTCTACCGACGGCCGGATCTTAGACGAATAGTGCGTTCCCACTGTCCGCCTGTGCGTGCGGCTCGGTTCCTGCCTCTTTTGGTCTGCCGCCCCTCTCCATCCCGCGTTTTTCTCGGCGGGCCTTTGCGGGGACGCCGTGCCAAACCGGACAAAAACCCGCCTGCCGGTCTCACAGCCGGCAGGCGGGTTTTTGTGCCGTGTGCGCCGCCCCGTCTCCGCGGGCTTTACAGCACATACAGGTAGATGCTGAAAAACTGGGCGACGGCGCCGGCCAGGACGAAAACGTGCCAGATCACATGAGCGTAGCGGACGGATTTCCGCTTGTAAAACGGGATCCCCGCGGTATACAGCACCCCGCCCAGCACCAGCAGGAGCACCCCCGGCAGCGCCAGGGAGCGGACCAGCGGGACGATGGCCAGCACCACGCACCAGCCGCTCGCCACATAGCAGACCATGGAGATTTTTTTGAACCGCTCAATGCTGATCAGATTCAGGATGATGCCGAATACCGCCGTCCCCCAGACGATGCCGGCAATCGTCCAGCCGACCGGGCCGCTCAGGGAAATCAGCGTATAGGGGGTATAGGTGCCGGCGATCAGCAGGAAAATCGAGGTGTGGTCGCAGACCCGCAGCACCCGCTTCGCTTTTTCGTTGGTCAGGGAATGATAGAGGGCGGACATGCTGAATAGGAGGATCATGCTCGCCCCGTAAATGGCGCAGGCGGCGGTTGCCAGCGGGCTGCCGGCCGCACGGATCAGCAGGGCGACGGTGCCGAATACCGCCAGCAGCGCCCCGGCCCCGTGGGTTACGGCGTTGCCGATCTCTTCGCTGATTGTGTAAAAGGAGCCTTTGAGCTTGGTGTCCATCGTCAAGGCGTATCATCCTTTCTTAAATGCGAATATATAACTTTATTTATCTTTTTATATAGTTTTAAAAACTATATAAAGTGTAACACAAGAACATCTCTTTGGCAAGAGGGAATTTTCCGCCTTTTCTCAGTATATCCCGCCGGGGCGGCGATTACCCTTTGCTGCCGGCGGCGCCGTGTTCCCTGAAGGAGCCGGTCGGCAGCGCGCTGGGGCGGTCCGCCGGCGCCATAGCCGGGCAGCTCGGCATAACGGAGGTTCACGCTGGCTGCCTGCCCGAGGACAAGCTGGCGTGGATCCGGCGCTCCCAGGAGGAGAAGCGGCCGGTCTGCATGATCGGGGACGGCATCAACGATGCCCCGGCGCTCAAGGCCGCCCAGGTGGGCATTGCGATGGGCGGGGTCGGTAGCGACATCGCCGTGGATGCCGCCGACATCGCGCTGGTTGACGACGAGGTCAAGGAGCTCCCCCACCTGCTGAATCTCTCCAAGCGGATGATGGTGACGATCCGCTGCAACCTCGCCTTTTCTATGGCATTGAATTTTGCGGCGATCCTCTTGGCGATCACCGGGGTGCTGAACCCGGTCGTCGGGGCGCTGGTACACAACGCCGGTTCGGTGCTGGTGATTGTGAATTCGTCGCTCCTGCTTAAATGGCGGAGGCGGCAGGCAAAGCCGAAGGCATAGGACGCCTGGATACCGCACGGGTGCGCCCCGCGCTCCTGCCGGACGCAAAACAGCGCCGGAGGGCCGTAGAAAGGCCCTCCGGCGCTGTTGTTTGGTTGGGGCCGTCCGCTTTTCGTCTGCGCTTGGCAAAGCGAGGGAAGCGTCCTGCCCCGGCGGCGGGAGAACGGCCGGCCATAAGGGGGTTCACGCTTGAGGCCGCTTGCCTCCCGCTTTCCGCGTAGCGAAATGCAACGCCGTGCCGCGGCCTGCACGACACCCGTCGGACGCTACCCCGCGTTCTGCCCATGCCGCTGCCCCCGCAGGGGGAAGGAGCCGTAGCGGGTATCCGCCACGGCGTCCAGCGCGTCGCCCCGCACCGTGCCGCGGGCGGTGTACGGGATCTTGACAAGGCCGAGCGAGAGGATCCCCTGGAAGGAAAACTGAGCGCCGTCCCCGCCGCCGCTGCACCGTCCGCCGGCAAAGCGGCTGATCCGCCCCCTGGTCTGGATGGAGCCGCTCAGCGCCCCGCCGGATTCCTGAAGGGTGAGAAGGCCGCGTTCCAGCCCCATCGGCGTCTGTAAAGCGATCAAATAGGTTCCGCTGACCATGTGCGCCTCCTTTTTCCGGCTGTGCCGGATTGCTCTCAATCCAGCCTATGCCGGCGCGGGCAGGGAGGTTCCTGCCGGCTACAGCAGGGACAGGAGGAAAGCCGCCCCGACCCCGGCCAGGATCGCCGGCAGGCTCTTTTTGGTCAAAAAGGCGGTCAGCGCCGTCGCCGCGGCAGCCAGCAGATAGATATTGTTCAGCGGGTTCAGGTTCAAGCGCCCGTCCGGCAGGAACACCGACGGGGCGATCAGGGCCGTAATGACCGCCGGGCCGATAAAGCGCATAAAGCGCCGCGCACCGCCGGGGATGCGCAGCTTTTCCGACAGCACCAGCGCGGGCATCCGGGTCAGGTAGGTCGCCGCGCCGCAGCAGAGGAGGAAGAGGACGAATTCCATCGTGCTCATGACGCTTCCCCCTCCTTGGCGCGCTTGGCCAGCCGGCCTTCGAGCAGGAAGCCGGCGGCGCTGCCGGCAAAGGCGGCCAGGAGGATGTACCATTTTCCCGGCAGCCAGAGGCTCCCCGCTACGGCGACCACTGCCGAGGTCAGGACCGCCGCCAGCGTGGGGCGGTCCTTGATGATCGGCACCAGCATTGACAAAAAGGCGGCCGCCATCGCAAAGCCGAAGGCCGGCTCCAAAACCGGGGGGATCCCGTTGCCGCCCAGGTAGCCCAGCACCCCGGAAAGGCCCCAGAACAGGTAGATATCCAGCCCCGCGCCGAGCACATACCGCGCCCCGCCGGACGCCTCCTTCTGGAAATGGGAGTAGCTGACCGAATAGGATTCGTCGGTCAGGAAAAAGGCGGTCAGCGCCCGCTGCCCCGCCTTGGCCTCCGGCATGAAGCGGGACAGGTCGGCCGCCATGACCACATGCCGCAGATTGACCACCAGCACCGTCAGCATCGTGGAAAGCGGGCCGGCGCCCGCCGCCATCATTTCGACCGCAACCATCTGGGAGGATCCAGCGAACACGATCAGGGACATGCCGAGCACCACCCAAAGCGGGATGCCCGCCTGGCGGGCCATCATCCCGTAAACCAGCCCGTAGATGGTCACCCCGATCCCGAGCGGGACGGCGTCAAGAAACCCGCGCCGCAGAGCTTGATTGGACAAAAGCAGGACCTCCGAGCCGTGCCGCCCTCCGGCGGCCGGTAGTTGCCGGCGCATGCCGATGCGGTCAAGGCGCCGACGGCTATTATATCATGGCGGAGGGAAAAAGCAAAGCGGACGAAAAAGGGGCTCCCGGCAAAGCGATGCTGCCGGGAGCCCCCTGCCGACGGGCCAAGGCGGCGGCCCGGCCCCTATGCGACGCCGCCGTCAAGGATGGAGAACCGGGCGGCGCCGGCGTCGGATCCCGCTTGCCAGCGGTCACGGAAAATACCCGTGTGCTTGTCCGTACTTTTGCCCTTACAGGTGGCAGGCCTCCGCCTCCGGGTCGGGGAGCTCGCCCACGATCGGGGTGGGATCGATCCCCTGCCGGCGGTAATAGTCGGCGATAGCGGCCTTGATCGCCTGCTCCGCCAGGACCGAGCAGTGGATTTTGTGGGAGGGCAGGCCGTCCAGCGCCTCGACCACCGCTTTGTTTGAGAGCTTGAGCGCCTGCTCAAGCGTCTGCCCCATAATCATCTCGGTCGCGATCGAGCTGGTGGCGATCGCCGAGCCGCAGCCGAAGGTTTTGAACTTGACGTCCGCGATCCGGCCGTCCTTGACCTTGATATACATTTTCATAATGTCGCCGCATTTGGCGTTGCCGATCTCCCCGACGCCGTCCGCGTCCGGGATTTCCCCCACGTTGCGGGGATTGGTGAAATGGTCCATGACCTTTTCGCTGTAAAACGCTGCCATTGCCGTTCCTTCCTTCTTGTTGTGTTTCGGTGTTTCCCCTGCGTTTTTTCCGGCGTTCCCGGTTTGCTTAGCCCTCGGCGCCTTCGCCCTTGAGGATCCGTTCCCACAGGGGGGACATATCCCGCAGCCGCTGCACCACGGGCGGGATCTCGCGCAGCAGATAATCAATATCTTCCTCGGTGGTTTCCTCCGAAAGACTCAGCCGCAGGGAGCCGTGCGCGGTCGCATGGGGCAGCCCGATCGCCAGCAGCACATGGCTCGGGTCGAGCGAGCCGGAGGTGCAGGCCGAGCCGGAGGAGGCGCAGATGCCCTTGAAATCGAGCATCAGCAGCAGGCTTTCGCCCTCGATCCCCTCAAAGCTGAGGTTGACGTTGCCGGGCAGGCGGCGGGCCGCGTCGCCGTTGAGCCGGCTGCGCTCTGCGGCGGCGAGCAGCCCCTGCGCCAGGCGGTCCCGCATCGCGGTGAGCCGCCGCCCGTTTTCCTCCAGGGAGGCGCAGGCCAGCTTCAGGGCGGCCGCCAGCCCGACGATCCCGGCGGTGTTTTCGGTGCCGGCGCGGCGCCCCTTTTCCTGCGCGCCGCCGTCAATCAGGTTGGGGAAGCGCACGCCCCGGCGGATCAGCAGGGCGCCGACCCCTTTCGGGCCGTGGAATTTGTGGGCGGACAGGGAGAGCAGGTCGATGGCCATCCCGTCAAAATCCACCGGGATATGGCCGACCGCCTGCACCGCGTCGGTGTGAAAGAGCACCCCCGCCTCCCGGCAGAGGGAGCCGATGGCGGGGATCGGCTGGATGGTGCCGATTTCGTTGTTGGCAAACATCACGCTGACCAGCGCGGTATCGGGGCGCAGGGCGGCCTTGACATCCTCGACGCGGACGATCCCATTCTCATAAACCGGAAGCAGGGTGATTTCAAACCCCTGCTTTTTCAGATGGTCCAGCGTGTGAAGGACGGCGTGGTGCTCAAACGCCGTGGAGATGATGTGCTTTTTGCCCTTCTGCGCCATGGCCTCCGCCGCCATTTTCAGCGCCCAGTTGTCGGCCTCGCTGCCGCCGGAGGTGAAAAACACCTCGTCCGGGCGGCAGTGCAGGCACTCCGCCACCGTGGAGCGGGCGTCGTCCATCGCCTGGCGGGCGTTCTGCCCAAAACGGTAGAGGGAGGAGGGGTTGCCGTATTCCTCCGTCAAATACGGGGTCATGGCCTCAAGCACCGCGGGCAGGAGGCGGGTGGTCGCGGCATTGTCCGCGTATACAAAACGGTTGCTCATCGGGTTCACCGGCTTTCTTCTTTTTTTTGGACGGCAAAGCCGCCCTTCTTATTTCTTGGAACATAGTTTTATTATAATATATACTATTTTAGTCTATATTTCAATAGGTCAGAGCCAAATCCCGTAAATTTTTTGCTTCCAGCCTGGCTGAGGCCGGCGGCCTGGGGCAATTCACGCGTTTATTCCGCATGGCGTCCCGGACCATATAGACCGCGGATGCGGGCGGCGTATTCATTGCGATCAGACAGGGCGCAGAAATTGCCGATCTGGCTCATTGTGCCGATCAGCGGGGCGCCTTCAAGCGGCGTCCCCCGGAGGGACTGGGCGGCGGCCTGGGCGAAGCGGTCAGCCCAGATCACTTGAATCGGCCGGCCGAAATAGGATTGCGGGACGGCATCCACCGGCGGCAGCCCGCTGCGGTTATGCTGATCGGCTACCAGAATCTGGGCGCGGATCATCGCTTTCTCCCGTTCCTCGGAGGAAGGGGCCTCTACCGCTTTTTCCAGCGCGGCAGGTAAGTCCGGATCATGGGGCAAGCGGCGGAAAGCCGTGCCAAGCCATTTGCTGTATGGAGCGTACCGCCCCTGATACAAAAAGCAGAGCCGCATCAGCCGTTCCACAATCCGCGCGGCGATTAACCGGGAGCCGAGCACGTCGCCCCGGTCGGCGCAGCGCCGGGGAAAGGCCTGCTCTTCGGCGATCAGGGACCATTGGGAGGCAATCAGGTAATCACGCACGGTATCGGGGTAGAACCGAAAACGTTCCTGTATGGCCGCGATTCCCAAATCATCCCGAAACAGCTTGCCGGAGGTAAAGGCGAGCAGCCGGTGTTCCGACATGGACAGCCAGTCGGCGCAGGAAAGGGCCTCGTCCGGCCCATGCCCCAGATACTGCCGGGTAAATTCCTCCGGCGTATGCAGGAAGATCAAGGGGGTTACCCGCCCGCCGGCAGGCGCCTCCGGGTGCCTCACCCCGTGATCCGCCGGATCGGGAGGGGAAAAGTGGACGGAGAACCCTTTGTATTCGGCGGGCAGGCCGGTACAAAGGGCGTCCCAAACGGCAGGGAACCGCGGGCGGTCCTCTTCGCAAAGGAAGAGGTAAAACCGCGGGCCCCACATATGGTCGGTGGAAATGGCGTCGTCGTACCCCAGCACGTCCGAGCCGTAGCCGAGCAGGCCCGCAGAATAGGATAAGCCGGGGAATGTGCGCTCCAGCAAGGGGGCGGCGCACTCACGGTAAAAGGACTCGGACAAAGCAAGCCCCGGGAGGAAGGCAGGGCGGGATACAGCCATAGGCGACTCTCCTTTTCCTTGACAAGACTTTTTCAGCGCGGGGGAACGGCTCGCCGCCGCATGGCTTCTGCGCTGCACGGGGGTAGGCGCCTCTATGCAGAGGCACCATTTTGGGACCGCATTGTTCAGGCGATCCTTTTCGCCTGAAAATGAAAGGGCGGATAGAGCCGCCTGGGCTGCTTCATCCGCCATGCTTAAACTGTTCCGCGGCTGCGACGGCCAAGCGGTCGCAGCGTTCATTTTCGCCTGAAAATGAAAGGGCGGATAGAGGCGCTAGGGCTGCTTCATCCGCCATGCTTAAACTGTTCCGCGGCTGCGACGGCCAAGCGGTCGCAGCGTTCATTTTCAGGATGTCCCTGATGCCCCCGCACCCACCGGAAGGTGACCTGATGGATGTCGAGCAGCGTCAGGAGCCGGTCCCACAGGTCGGCGTTGAGCGCCGGCTTTTTGTCGGCCTTGCGCCAGCCGTTTTTCTTCCAGCTGCGGGCCCAGCCCTTTTGGATCCCGTCAATGACATACTTAGAGTCGCTGGTCAGGGTGACGGCGCAGGCCTCGTTCAGGGCGGCGAGCCCCGCGATCACCGCCGTCAGCTCCATGCGGTTGTTGGTGGTGCGCGCTTCCCCGCCCGAAAGCTCTTTCTCCCGGCCGTTATACCGCAGGATTGCCCCCCAGCCGCCAGGGCCCGGGTTGCCGGAACAGGCTCCGTCGGTAAACAGCTCCACATGCTTCATCGGTTTCATTTTCCGCTACATCCCTTTCCGGTTCGACGGGCGGTTTGCAAAGGCCGCTCCGGCACAGCCCGCGGCCCGCTTTGCCCTGGCCGAGAGGCTTCCCCCAATCGGGCAGCGGACAAAGGCGGCGGGTTGGTTCTCCGTAAATCCTACCGGTCTATTATACCGGATGCCGCCCCCTTTCACAAGCGCTTTCCTCCGCCGGGACGCCGCCGCCCGTCCTGCCCCCTCTGCACACGAAGAAAATAAACCGATCCGGCACGATAAACCGGGGATTGCCGGTCAATACTATCCACGAAAAAGGGCGGGCAGTACCGAACGCCCGCCCTCGCAAAGGCTGAGCGAAAGGTGGATTTTTTGATGAAAGCGGTAATCATGGCGGGCGGCGAGGGCACCCGGCTGCGGCCCCTGACCTGCGACCTCCCGAAGCCGATGGCCCGGCTCTGCGGCCGTCCGGTAATGGAATATATCCTTGACCTGCTGGCGGCCCACGGGGTGGACGGGGCGGCGGTCACCCTGCGGTACCTCCCTTCGGCGATTTCACAGCACTTCTCCGCCCGCTACCGGGACATCGCCCTGACCTACGAGGTGGAGGAGCAGCCGCTCGGCACCGCGGGCAGCGTGCGGGGAGCAGCGGCCGCCTTCCCGGGCGAAAAGGAGCTGCTGGTTGTCAGCGGGGATGCGCTGACCGATTTCGACCTGTCGGCGGCTGTCCGCTTCCACCGGGAAAAAGGGGCGGCGGCGACCCTGCTGGTCACCCGGGTGGAGGATCCGCGGGAATACGGGCTGGTGCGGTACGACGGGGACGGCCGGGTGGTCGGCTTCGTGGAAAAGCCGGGATGGGCACAGGCCGTGACCGACGCGGCCAACACCGGCATTTATATCCTTTCGCCCGAAGCCCTGGCCCTAATCCCGGAGCAGGGGGAATACGATTTCGCCAAGGACCTTTTCCCCCGGATGCTGGCCAAGGGACTGCCCCTGTACGCCTGCGAAGCGCAGGGGTATTGGTGCGACATCGGCTCGCTGGACGCCTACCGCGCCGCCCAGAAGGACCTGCTGCAGGGCAAGCTGCGCCCCTTCCCGGCGCCGGAAGAGGGGATCCTGTGCAGGGAGGGCAGGCCGGAGGGGAATTATGTGATCACCCCGCCGGTCTACATCGGCCGGGGGGTCTGCATCGGCGAAGGGGCGCAGATCGGCCCCTTCGCGGTGCTGGACGACGGCTGCTGCGTGGGAGCGGGCGCCAAGGTGCGGGATTCGGTGCTGCTGGGCTGCGCCTATGTCGGGGAGAGAGCGTCGCTGACCGGCGCCCTGCTTTGCCATGCCTCCTCGGTGCGGCGGGGCGCGTCCCTGTTTGAGGGGGCCGCGCTGGGGGCGGGCAGCGTCGTGGGGGAATACGCCACGGTCTTCCCGGACATCAAGGTATGGCCGGATAAGCAGGTCGACGCAAACAGCGTCCTGCGGGAAAACCTGCGGGAGGGCCACGGGCCCAGCACAGTGTTTGACGACGCCGGGATCACCGGGGAAACCGGGGTGGAGCTCACCCCGGAGCTGTGCGCCCGGATCGGCGCGGCGGTCGGCAGCCTGTCCCGGGGAGGCCGGGTGGCGGTCGGGGCCGCCGACGACCCGGCGGCGGCCGCGCTGAAGATGGCGCTGGACGCCGGCATCCTGTCGACCGGCGGCGGGGTGTGGGATTTCGGCGCGTGCATTGCGCCCCAATTTGATTATTTTGTGAATTTCGGCCGGATCCGTACCGGGGTGTATCTTTCAGGCGGGCCGCGGGCCTGCGTCCGCCTGGTATCGGCCGGCGGCCTCCCCGCCGTGCGCCCGGTGGAGCGGGGGATTGAAGCCCGGCTGGCCGGCGGCGACTTTTTGCGGGCCGGCTGGGACGCCGTACAGGGGCTTACCGACATGAGCTCGATGCAGCAGCTCTACCGGCAGGAGCTGATCGACCTGGCCCCCCACGGGCTGTCCGGGACCGTCGTGGCGGTCAAGGGCTCCGACTACGCCTGCGTGAAGCTGCTTTCCTCGGTGCTGACCACGATGGGCTGCTCCCCCGCCGTGCGGGAGGGGGAGGGGCTCCGCCTGCACATCGGGGCGCAGGGACGGCGGCTTTCCCTTTACAGCAGGGAGGCGGGCTATCTCTGGCCGGAGCAGGTGCTCGCCCTGTGCTGCTGGATTGAGCTGGAGGCCGGCCGGGATGTGGCCGTCCCCTACGATGCGCCCCTGATGCTTGAGGAGCTCGCGCGCATGTTTGGCCGGCGGGTGCGCCGCTACTACGACTGCCCCGCGGGCCGGGACGACGAGGATGCGCGCCGCCTGGCGTCCGGGCAGCTCTGGGCGCGGGATGGGCTGATGATGGCGGTTAAGCTGCTGGCTTACCTCAAGGAGAGCGGGACCTCCCTGGCTGGGATAGCGGCCCGGCTGCCGGGGTTTGCGGTGGCGACCAAAACCATCCCCTGCGACGGGAATCCCGGCCGCGTCCTCCGGCGGCTTTCCGAGGGCGGCGAGCCGGTGGAAGCGGGGGAAGGGGCCCGGATCCGCCTGAAAAAGGGGACGCTCCTGGTCCGGCCGTCCAAGCGGGGCAAACGGCTGACCCTGACCGCCGAGGCGCCGGACACCGAGACGGCGGCCGAGCTGTGCGGCGAGCTTGAGGAAAAGCTGCGTACGGTTTTCCTTGACATGTCCAACGAAACAAAGTAATATATATTGGACGAAATGTAGAACGGGCGGTGTATGGCCGCCGGTTCTGCGTACTGTGGTCGGTTACCCCCTGGGATTGTGTTCGGATGAAATGAAGCACGGAGTGCGAACAGCCCCACCGCGCGTGGGGCTCTTTTTCCCGTACCGATTTGTACCGCTTGTCTGCCCCGAGGGGCGGCGCCTGCCGCCGGGAACGGGGCCTGCGGGCTTTGAAAGGATGGAAAAGGCGCGGATACGGTCGTTTGACCATGCGTTTCTCCCAACGCGGGGGATTTCGTTCGCTGGGCGCTGAAGGCGGCGGCGATTTGAGAAGGCGGTGCCTATAGAGAGGGCGGCTGGACAAAAAGGGCCGGCCCCGGCAAGGCACCGCCGGGAAACGGAGGATTTTTTGTGACAGATGTGACAGGTGAAAAGAAGAATACGGCGGCCGCCTCCCCGGCAGACGGCGCTGCGAAGGGGGCCCGCACAGGCGGCCGCCGCGGCCGGCCGGCGAAGCCCAAGGCTGCGGAGGGCGCCGCGCCGGCGAAAAAGCCGTCCGCCGGGACGGGCAGGAAGCCCGCTTCCCCGGCCAGGGCGGCCCAGCCGGCTAAGAACGGGGCCCGCGGCCGCAGGCCGGCCGCGGGGCAGGAACGGGCCGCGGCGGAAAGCACGGCAGCTTCCACAGCTATGGCCCCGGCGGCTCCGGCCGCCGGGAAGGCGCAGGGCAGGGGACGGCGCGGGCGCTCCAAAGCGCCGGTAACCCCGATCCGCCTGACCATGCTGGGCGGCATGAACGAGATCGGCAAGAACATCACCCTGTTTGAATACGGGGACGACGCCTTCCTGATTGACTGCGGCATGGCCTTCCCGGATGAAGAGATGCTGGGTGTTGACATTGTGCTGCCCGATTTTACCTATGTGGAGAAAAACCGTGACCGGATCAAGGGGATCGTCCTCACCCACGGGCATGAGGACCATATCGGCGGCCTGCCCTACCTGCTGGGCCGGGTGAACCTGCCGCTCTACGGCACCCGCCTGACCCTTGCGCTGGTGGAATCCAAGCTCCGGGAGCACGGGCTTTCCGGCAAGGTCAAGCTCAACGTGGTCGAGCCGGGAGACACGGTGCGCTTCGGCAAGATTGCGGTTGAGTTCATCAACGTCAACCATTCCATCCCCGACGCGGTGGCGCTGGGCATCCACACCCCGATCGGCAACGTGGTGCATACCGGCGACTTCAAGATTGACACCACCCCCATCCTGGGCAAGATGATCGACCTGGCCCGCTTCGGGGAGCTGGGCAAGGAGGGCGTCCTGGCCCTGATGGCGGATTCCACCAACGCCGAGCGCCCCGGCTATACCCCGAGCGAGCGGGTGGTGGGCGAAAGCTTCGCCAACCTGTTCCGCAAGGCGGAGAACAAGCGGATTATCATCGCGACCTTCTCTTCAAACATTCACCGCATCCAGCAGATTATTGACGCGGCGGTGCGGGATCACCGCAAGGTCGCCGTCTCCGGCCGGAGCATGATCAACGTGGTGGGCATCGCGACCGAGCTGGGCTACCTGACGGTGCCGGACGGCGTGATTATTGATATTGACACCATCAACCGCTATCCCAAGGACAAGATCATCCTGATCACCACCGGCTCCCAGGGCGAGCCGATGTCCGCCCTGACCCGGATGGCCTTTTCCGACCACCGCAAGGTGGAGGTCGGGCCGGAGGACTATATCATTATCTCCGCCAACCCGATCCCCGGCAACGAGAAAACGGTCGGCCGCGTGGTGGACGAGCTGATGAAGCGGGGCTGCGAGGTTGTGTACGAGCGGATGTACGACGTCCACGTTTCCGGCCACGCCTGCCAGGGCGAGCTCAAGATCATCCACGGCCTGACCCGGCCGAAATTCTTTATCCCCGTCCACGGCGAGCAGAAGCACCTGCAAAAGCACGCCGCCCTGGCCCGCTCGATGGGCATGGATCCGAAAAACGTGCTGATCGGCGACATCGGCAAGGTGGTGGAAATCACCCCGGACAAGATGGAGGTGGTCGGCAGCGTGCAGGCCGGCCGCGTGCTGGTGGACGGCCTGGGCGTGGGCGACGTGGGCAGCATTGTGCTGCGCGACCGCAAGCACCTGGCCGAGGACGGGCTGATCGTGGTGGTCGCCACCATTGACCCGGAGGCGGGCGAGATAGTCGCCGGCCCGGATATCGTTTCCCGCGGCTTTGTGTATGTGCGGGAGGCGGAGAAGCTGATTGACGATGCCAAGGCGATTGCCCGCGACGTGCTTGAGACCTGCTGCAGGGAGCATGCCTACGATTGGACGACCATGAAGGGCAAGGTGCGGGACGAGCTTTCCCATATGCTTTTCCACAAGACCAAGCGCAGCCCGATGATCCTGCCGATCATCATGGACGTATGACCGCCTGGGTGCGCTTCCGGGCGTCGGGACGGTAACGGTTTGGTGCGTGTTGGAGCCGGACCGGCGGAAACGCCGGCCGGCGAAGGGAGGATCCCATGAAATCCACGAAAAAGCGGTTTTGGTGTGTAACGCCGGCGGTGGCCGTGTTGGCGGCGGCGCTGCTGCTGACCGTCGGCGCCACCTTCTTCCTGAACCGGATCGTCTTTTACATAGCCCTTGCCGTGGCGGCGGCGGCGATCGTCTTCTCGGCCTGGCGGCTCAGCCGGATGAACCGGGATATCCGCCGGTACCTGGCCCGGGTCGCGGGCAGCTTGGACCAGACCGAGCAGGCGGCCCTTGCGGCCCTTCCGATGCCGGCGGCGGTGTGCAGCCGGGAGGGGGAGGTCGTCTGGTACAACGAGCGTTTCCGCAGCGAGGTGCTTGACGGCGACGACGTGTACGGCTCCCCGGTCGAGGAGCTGACCGGCGGCCTTTCCTTAGCGGAGCTGCTGCGCCGGCAGCCGGCGGACGCGGCCTGCCGCGGGCGCAAGTACACGGTCTACGCCAGCTCCGTCCCGGTGCGGGATACCGCGCTGAGCGTCCTGTATTACATTGAGGACACCCGCTTGAAGGATATTGCGGAGGAATATGCGCTCAGCCGGCCTGCCGCGGTGCTTTTGTATATTGACAATATGGAGGAGCTGCTGCAGAACGCGCGCGACAGCGAACGTGCCCAGCTTTCCGGCCGGGTGGAAACCCTGATTGAGGATTGGGTTTCATCCACGACCGGGGTACTGCGCAAATACAGCAGCGACCGCTTCCTCCTGATTGTGGAGCAGCGGCATCTGCAGCGGATGGTGGACGCCCGCTTTGACATCCTGGACCGGGTGCGGGCGGTGCAGACCGGCGACCATCAATGCGTCACCCTGTCAATCGGCGTCGGGCAGGGGGAAACCCTGCGCGAGTCGGAGGAAATGGCCCGCCAGGCGATTGAAATGGCCTTGGGCCGCGGCGGCGACCAGGCGGCGGTTAAAACCCGCAACGGCTTTGATTTTTATGGCGGCGTCTCCAAAGGGGTGGAAAAGCGGACCAAGGTGCGCACCCGCGTGGTGGCCTCCGCCCTGCTGGAGCTGATCCATGGCAGCGACTGCGTCCTGGTCATGGGCCACCGCTTTTCCGATCTGGATTGCGTCGGCTCCGCGGCGGCGATGGCCTCGGCGGTGCGCAGCCTGGGCAAGCCCGCTTATGTGGTCATCCGCAAGGCGCAGACGCTTGCGCCCGAGCTGCTGGACCGGTACCGGGACGCGGGGCGGGGCGACCTGTTCCTGGAACCGGAGGACGCCCTGCCGATGATGACCCGCCGGACGCTGCTGATCATTACCGACACCCACAACCCCCGGATGCTCGACAGCGCCAAGCTGTACGAGGGGGCGGCTTCCGTGGTGGTGATTGACCACCACCGCAAGATGGTCGACCACATTGACAACGCGGTGATTTTTTACCACGAGCCGTATTCCTCCTCCGCCTCCGAGATGGTGGCGGAGCTGGTGCAGTACCTTTCGGGCTGCACCATTTCCCGCCTGGATGCGGAGGCGCTGCTGGCCGGCATCATGCTCGATACCCGCAGCTTCGTTATGAAGGCGGGGGTGCGCACCTTTGAGGCGGCGGCCTATCTCCGCCGGCTGGGGGCGGACACCGTTGAGGTCAAGCGCCTGTTTTCCGGCAGCATGGAGCTGTACAAGGAGAAAACCGACATCGTGTCCCACGCCAAGCTGTACGGCCGCACCGCCATTGCCTGCGACCAGGAGGGCGGCGGCAGCCAGCGGCGGATCGCCGCTTCCCAGGCGGCGGACGAGCTGCTGTACATTAAGGGGGTTGACGCCTCCTTCGTGCTGTTTGAGGAGAACGGCACTGTGAACATCTCCGCTCGTTCGCTGGGGGATTTCAACGTCCAATTGGTCATGGAGGCGCTGGGCGGCGGCGGCCATCTGACGATGGCGGGCGCGCAGCTGGAGGGCGCCGGCCTCCAGCAGGCGTATGAGCGGCTGACCGAGGCGATTGACCGCCAGGTGGAGCAGGCCCAGGCGAGGGGCCATTAGCCGGCTTTGAGGGTGCGCTCTCCCAAAGCCGGCGCCCGTACAAGAAGAGAGAGGAAGAGGTCAGAAGAGGGTAGCGGACGCTTTTGGTTTATGGTATAATGAATCCGGGATCATGATCTCGGGATCCGGATCCCGGGTTCCCTGGCAGGCGGACGCAAGGCCGCCCAAAGGGGAGGCCGAGGCTATGGCGCCGTTGGAGCTGCGGCACCATCGGAGCCATGGCGGAATTGAAGCGATGCGCGCCGCCGGATGCCGCCGTCAGGCGGCCGGGGCGCGGTGGGGGATGAGCAGCAATGAAAGTGATTTTAACGCAAGACGTAAAGGGCCAGGGCAAAAAGGGCCAGCTGGTCAACGTATCCGACGGGTACGCGCGCAATTTCCTTTTCCCGCGCGGTCTGGCGACCGAAGCCAACGCCGCGGCGATGAACGAGCTCAAAAACCGCGAGCAGGCGGCGGCTTATCACATGGAGCAGGAAAAGAAGCAGGCCAAGGAGACGGCGGAGGCCATCAATGGCAAGACCGTCAAGCTGACCGCCCGCGCCGGCCAGGGCGGGCGCCTCTTCGGCTCGGTTACCGCCAAGGAGGTCGCCGAGGCGCTGACCCGGGATTACGGCGTCAAATTTGACAAGCGCAAGATCGAGATGGACGACATCAAGGCCTTCGGCTCGTACACCGCCGAGGTAAAGCTCAATTTCGGCATTTCGGCGAAGATCACGGTCATGGTGACCGAATAAAGCGGCTGCGGCCGGACGGCCCGGCATAAAGGCCAGGGGAGGAGTGCGGCGTCACGCCGCACTCCTTTGGTCGCTTCATGGGCCCGGGAGGGCAAGGAAAGGAAGGTCTGCATGGCGGAATTTACGCAGCGCGAGCAAAGCGCGGGATACGATGAACTGAACCTGCCTTACAGCCTGGAGGCGGAGCAGGCCGTCCTGGGGTCTATCCTGCTTGACCCGCAGTGCATCAACCAGGTGGCGGACGTGCTGCGCCCGGAGCATTTTTACCTGCCGGAGCATCAGGCGGTCTACCGGGTGATGAGCCAGAAGATGATGGATTCGCAGGCCATCGATTTTGTGACGGTGCTCGAATCGCTCAAGGCGGAGGGATTTTTCGCCGGTGAGGAGGGCAAGGCCTACCTGCTCAAGCTGGCGCAGATGGTGCCCTCCCTGGCGAATATCGGGAACTATGCCCGGATTGTCAAGGAAAAATACGACGTGCGCCGCCTGATCCGCGCCGCCCGGGAAATCATGGACGACGCGATGGATCCGGGGATTGAGCCGTCGGTCCTGCTTGATTCGGCGGAGCAGAAGATCTACGATATCCGCCAGGGCCGCCAGGGGGGCGGGCTGGTCCCGATCCAGGAGGTGCTGGCCAGCAATTACGAGATGTTCAGCAAGCTGGCCTCCGACGAACGGGCCGACTTTGTGGGCATTCCCAGCGGGATTTCGGCGCTGGACGACATCACCACCGGCCTGAACCGCTCCGACCTGATTATCGTGGGCGCCCGCCCCGGCATGGGGAAAACCAGCTTCGCGCTCAACCTGGCGCGCAACGTGGCGGTCAAGCAGAATAAAACCGTCGCCTTTTTCGCGCTTGAAATGTCCCGGGAGCAGCTGGTCAACCGCCTGCTGTCCAGCGAAGCCAAGGTGTCGAGCAAAAAGCTGCGCACCGGCAACCTGACGCCGGAGGAATGGGGACGCATCGCCGCCGCATCAAGCATCCTGTGCAAGGCGCCGATGTATTTTGACGATACGTCGAACATCACGGTGCCGGAGATGAAGGCCCGGCTCCGCCGGCTGAAAAAGGTGGATTTCGTGGTGGTGGACTATCTGCAGCTGATGCAGTCCGCCCGCCGGATTGAAAACCGCGTGCAGGAAGTGACCGAGATCACCCGCAGCCTGAAGATCATGGCCAAGGAGCTGCACATCCCGCTGATGGTGTGCGCCCAGCTTTCCCGCGGCACCGAAAAGCAGGCCAACCACCGCCCTGCGCTGGCCGACCTGCGCGAGTCCGGCTCCATTGAGCAGGACGCCGACCAGGTGCTCTTCCTTTACCGGGACGAGTATTATAAAAACGAAAAGGAAGACCCCACCCAGGTGGAGGCCGGCACGTCCGAGGTCATCGTGGCCAAGAACCGCCACGGCGAGCTCGGCACGGTCAAGCTGGCCTGGTTCGGGGAATTCACCCAGTTCACCAGCCTGGAGATGCACCGCAGCGAATAACCCGGCCCGCTGCGCCGTATATTGACGGGGCGCGAGGCTGCCGGATCGGACCGGAACGGGAGAGGGACGGAGGGATCATATGAACAGCGGCCGCCGGCCGGACGGCTTGATCGGGAAAACGCTGGCCGCTATCCGCCGGGAAGGCCTGCTTTGCCAGGGAGACACCGTCCTGGTCGCCTTGTCCGGCGGGGCGGATTCGATGGCGCTGCTGGACGCGCTGCTGCGGCTGCGCGGGACGCTCGGGCTGGCGGGGGTGGAGGCCGCGCACGTCCATCACGGCCTGCGCGGGCAGGAGGCCGACCGGGACGAGCGGTTTGTGCGGGACGCCTGCCGGCGGCTTGCCGTCCCCCTGCGCGTTTTCCATGTCGACGTCCGGCAGGCCGCGGCCGAAGCCGGGCGGGGGCTGGAGGAAACCGGCCGCCGCCTGCGGTACGCCTGCCTGGCCCGGGCGGCGGGGGAGACGGGCGCGGTGGTGGCGGCGGCCCATACCCGGAGCGACAACGTTGAGACGGTGCTCCTGCATCTGGCCAGGGGCTGCGGCCTGCGCGGCCTGTGCGGGATCCCCGCGCAGCGCCTCCTCCAGCAGGAGGGGGCGGAAGCGCCCTGCGCGGGCGGGGGCATCCGCCTGGTCCGCCCCCTGATCGACTGCACCCGGCGGGAAGTGGAGGACTATTGCGCCCGCCGGGGGATCGCCTATGTGACCGACAGCACCAACCGGGAGGAAGCCTACGCCCGCAACCGGATCCGCCGCCTGGTGGTCCCAGAGCTGGAGCGGATCAATCCCGGGCTGGAGGCAGCCGTCGCCCGCCTGGTCAAGCGGGCGGGACAGGACGCCGCGTATCTTGAGGGGCAGGCGGCCGAAGCGCTGCAATCCGCCCGGAGGGAGGACGGCTTCGGCGGCTACGACCGGGAGAGGCTGCGCGCCCTGCCGGCCCCGCTGCGCTCCCGTGCGCTGGGGATGATCGCCGCAGAAGCCGGCTCGGATTATACCGAGGCGCAGGTTGAGGCGATGGAACGGCTTCTGGAAACGGGCGGCACTGCCTGCCTGGCCGGCGGCATGCGGGTACGGGTGTCCCAGGGCCGGGTGCGCGTCCTTCCCGGCGTGACGGAGCGGGGGAAGGACTCTGCCGGCCCCGCAGGCGCAGACGGCGCGGAAAGCGGGGGGAAGCTGCGGGTTTTCCCCTGGGAAAACCCGCAGGAAGCGCCGATACAGCCGGGAATCCCCTTTGCTTTTTGTGGCAGAATGACCATGCCCAGGCTGCTGCCTTTGGCGGAATATGAAAAGCAATCGAAAATTCACAAAAACTTATTAAAAAATGCACTGAACTATGATAAGATATCAGGGTACCTGGCTGTACGCTCCCGCCGGCCGGGGGATTTGTACCATCCTGCCGGGCGGGGCGTGGGCAAGACGCTGAAAAAATTGCTGGGCGAAGCGGGGATCCCTGCGGAGCGGCGGGACCAGGTCCCGGTGTACTGCGACCGGCAGGGGATCGTGCTTGTCGGCGGCTTTGGCTGCGACGAGCGGGTGCGCGTCGGCCCGGACACGCGGCAGGTTTTGGTCTTTGAGCCCGCGGGTTCTCAGGTGCGGGGCGGCGGCCCACGGAAGCTGCCGGCCGGAAAGGAATGAAGGACATGGCTATGATGAAGGACGACATCGCCGAGGTGCTGTTCACCCAGGAACAGCTCGCGGAAATCGTAAAAGAAATGGGCAAACGCATCAGTAAGGATTACGAGGGCAAAAATCTGGTCATGATTAGTGTGTTGAAAGGCTCGCTGATCTTTATGGCGGATTTGATGCGGGCGGTCACCATCCCCTGCTCAATCGACTTTTTGTCGGTTTCCAGCTACGGCTCCGGCACGACGACCACCGGGGAGGTGCGGATCCTCAAGGATCTGGACACATCCCTTGAGGGCAAGGACCTGCTGGTGGTTGAGGATATCCTGGATTCGGGCGTGACGCTGTCCTTCCTGCTGAAAAACCTTTCGGCCCGCCATCCGGAGAGCATCCGCCTGTGTACCCTGCTGGATAAGCCGGAGCGGCGGCGGGTCGCCATTACGCCCGATTATGTAGGCGCGCAGGTGCCGGATAAATTTATTGTCGGCTACGGCCTGGATTACGCGGAAAAATACCGCAACCTGCCCTATATCGGCGTGCTGAAGCCGGAGATATACGCCGGCTGAAGCCGTTTGAGGTCCCGGCACAGTTTTGCCGCGGCGTTCCGCGGCGCAAAGGAGTGATAGGCTTTGGAATCCAACAACAACGATTTCGGAAAGATCATACGGAACGTCGGTCTGGTCATCGGCATTCCGCTTTTGATTATGATCGCCGTATGGCTGGTGATGGATACCCGTACCGCTACGGATAAAACCATGTATTCGGATATTGTCTCCTATTTCCAGGAGGACAAGGTGGCAAAATTCGACCTTGACCTGGGGGACGGCACCCTGCTGCTGACCCTGCGGCAGGAATACCGCCAGGATGTCAACGGCGACGGCGTGGTGGACGACAGGGACATTATCCGGTATTCCGTGCCGAATACCAGCCTTTTTGTGGAGGCCATTGAGCCGATCGTCCTAAGTCACAATGCGGAAAACCCGGACGACGAAATTGTCTTTGATTACCAGCCGGTGGGCGAGGTGCCCTGGATCGTCAACCTGCTGCCCTCCCTGCTGATCATCGTCTTTTTCATCGTGATGTGGGTGATGATGCGCCGCTCGCTCAACTCGATTGACGGCGGCAAGGCGATGGGCTTCGGTAAGGCGCGGGTCAAGCAGCCGGCGGACGAGAAGCGCAAGACCACCTTTGCCGATGTGGCCGGCGCGGATGAGGAAAAGGAAGAGCTGCGGGAGATCGTGGACTTCCTGAAATCCCCCAAGAAGTTTAAGGAGCTCGGCGCGCGCGTCCCGAAGGGCGTGCTGCTCGTCGGCCCTCCCGGCACCGGTAAAACCCTGCTGGCCCGCGCGGTCGCGGGCGAGGCGGGCGTCCCCTTCTTCTCGATTTCCGGTTCGGATTTCGTGGAGATGTACGTCGGCGTCGGCGCCTCCCGTGTGCGCGACCTGTTTGACCAGGCCAAGAAGAATTCCCCCTGCATCATCTTTATTGACGAGATTGACGCGGTCGGCCGCCAGCGCGGCGCCGGCCTTGGCGGCGGCCACGACGAGCGGGAGCAGACCCTCAACCAGCTGTTGGTTGAGATGGACGGCTTCGGCGCGAACGAGGGCGTCATCATGATCGCGGCGACCAACCGGCCGGATATCCTTGACCCCGCGTTGATGCGCCCGGGCCGCTTTGACCGGCAGATTGTGGTGAATTATCCCGATGTCAAAGGGCGGGAGGAGATCCTCAAGGTCCATGCCCGCGGCAAGCCGCTGGCCCCCGATGTGGACCTTTCCGTCATCGCCAAATCGACCGCCGGCTTTACCGGCGCAGACCTTGAGAACCTGCTCAACGAGGCGGCCCTGTTGGCCGCACGCAAGAACCTGCATTCGATCACCATGCCGGAGATTGAGGAAGCCACCATCAAGGTGGTCATGGGCACCGAGAAGCGCAGCCACGTCATCAACGACAAGGAGAAGAAGCTGACCTCCTATCATGAGGCCGGCCACGCGGTCGTCACCTATTACTCCCCGACGCAGGATCCGGTACACCAGATTTCCATTATCCCCCGCGGCATGGCGGGAGGCTATACCATGAGCCTGCCGGAGCACGATAAGTCCTACCGGCTCAAGAAAGAGATGCTGGAGGACATCCAGGTCCTGCTGGGCGGCCGGGTCGCGGAGGCGCTGGTGCTGGACGATATTTCGACCGGCGCGTCCAACGACATTGAGCGGGCGACCGAAACCGCCCGGAACATGGTCATCAAATACGGCATGACCGAGCGGCTGGGGCCGATTCTGTACGGCTCTTCCGATTCCAACGAGATCTTCCTGGGCCGCGATTTCGGCCATACCCGCAACTATTCCGAAGAGGTGGCGGCGGAGATCGACGAGGAGATCAAGGCGATCATCACCAGCGCCTATGCGGAGACGGAGCGCAAGCTGACGGAGCATATGGATAAGCTGCACAAGGTCGCCCAGTACCTCTTCCACCATGAGAAGCTGGACGGCGACCAGTTTGACAAGCTGATGAAGGACGAGACCCTCCCGGACGCGAGTGATCTGCCGGCGGTCCCCGAGGTCCCGCCGCTTGGCGATCAGGAGGACGGGGAGCAAAGCCCCGAGCCGTAAGCTTTTAGGGCGGTGCCCCCGCGCCGTGATGCAAGGCACCCCGCCTTTGGGATCCCAGATAGCGAACACCCCCCCCGGCGCTGCGGCTGCAGCGCCGG
>CAJFQI010000025.1:33425-34629 GCA_904419005.1 Candidatus Avimonas faecium
TAGCGAAAGAAAAAACCAACTGATGTAAAATAGTAAATGGTTTGGCGACCGCATTACTAAAGAGGAGAGATAAAAGAATCAGCACATACAAAATGGAGATGCGAGTATCACATCGGTTCGCACCGAAGTATCGTCGAAAAGAAATATATGGGAAGTTAAAAGCAGATATTGGGCAAATACTGCGAAAGCTATGCGAAGAGAAGAAAGTGGAAATATTAGAAGCACAAGCGTGTCCCGAGCATATTCACATGCTGGTAAGTGTTCCGCCGCATCTGAGTATAGCACAATTCATGGGGTATCTCAAGGGAAAGAGTAGTCTCATGATATTTGACCGGTATGCACACTTAAAGTGCAAATATGGGAGCAGGCACTTTTGGGCCAGAGGGTACTTTGTGGATACAGTGGGGCGAAATGAACGCGCAATGAAAGAATACATAAAGAACCAACTGGAGGAAGATTACACGAAGGATCCGATGACCATGAAAGAGTACCTCGACCCGTTTACGGGTAGCAAGAACAAGTAGGCAAAAAAGAACAGCCGCTTAAGCGGCTGCCCGAAATGGTAATGCGATGTCAAACTTCCATGTCCCTTTAGGTACTAAGTCCGTATTTGGCCCTTCCAGGGCCTGTGCATACCACCAGTTCACTGGTGGCTTTGATTCCAAGGGGGGGACGGACAGGCGCGAACAGGTGATGGAAAAATGATCAATAGAAAAAGTTGGCAGCCCCGCCCCGGCTAATTGTGTGGGAACCCCTTGCCTGTCTTTAGGCCAGCCGGATTGCCTCAGCCGTGCAGCCCTTCCGACTGGCGGGCCATGTTTTCCACCACGATGTCGTGGATATCGCCCAGGGAGGCACCGTACTCGAGGACCCTCCAGGGGGTGTTGGTATGGAAATGGATCTTTATCAGGCTTTCATCCCCCACCGCCAGCAGGCAGTCCCCCTCTATGTTTTGCTCAATGTAGTCGTGGATTTCGTCCTCGGACAGGTTTTCCCCTTCTCTCAGAAGCTGGGTGTCAAAACGATATGTGATCATTGTCCTTCTCCTTTCTCGTCCTTGCTTTTTCTGGATTATTGACGGCTCCCGGATTTTTTCCATTCTAGTATACCCCATTCCCTCCGACCTGGCAAGTCAGGCGCTCAGGCCGGAGGCCCGCGCGAGAGCACGGGGGTGAAGAGCCGGGGCCAAGCCGGGAAAACGGTC
>CAJFQI010000026.1 GCA_904419005.1 Candidatus Avimonas faecium
TCCGCGGCAGGATTGTCGGGGGGAGGCCGGCGATAAACGTGCTTTGAAAATCGTCCCGCAGGAAGGGATAGAGCTTAAAAACATCGTGGAGATCGCAGAAATCTTCAAAATTCGCCTGACGGATGAATTCATCCGTCAGGTTTTTGTTTAGGAAACGGGGGTGAAAGACAATGGAACAGGCCGAGAGACTTTGGGAAGACAGAAGCCGGAAGCGCTGCTTGGGATTTAAGCACAAAAAGGCCGGGCCGGAACAGACATACTGTACTTCCCCCAGGGAAAACCGCAGGCATCCCGCCTCAATAAAGCAGAGGAAATACCGCTGAGGCACCTTTCGCAGGGTTTCTCGCCGTTGACATACAAGAGGGATTTTACGCCCTTTTTGAAAAGTCCGATCAATGGTTATGTATTCGTCCAAGATTTCCATTCCTTTCCATGCCGCCGCCGGCGGCATTTGGATTTACGCGATAACCTCTTGATTGGCAGGTATCCCGGCATACAGGGATGGCTTGCCTGGAGAGGGAAAGCGCCGCCCATCAAAGCCTAAGCTGCGGCATACCGGCCGAAAAAGGACCTCCTGCGGTTCTGTACGTCCTTTGACGAATGCGCTCTTCAGCGCCTGTCGGAACGGTACTTTGCCGCAGGAGGCCCTTTTTCGGTCCAATGGGGTGCAGGTTCCTATAACCGTGACGATTCTCCGTGAAACAGCGCTGTCTGCTGAGCCTTTCCGTCGGAAAAACATTGCTTCCCGCTCTGAAAATTCTCGTTGGCAGAAAAGGCGGCCCTTTTCCGGCCGCAGTATCCATTAAGACTAATTGTGTCAATATTCGTCTCCGATAAATATATTGCACGAATAGTGATATAAATTGCAAGCCTTATGTAATGATTTTGCCGCTGAAACGTGGTACTGTTTTTTAGGCCCGGCCAGGTCGAAAAAACAGGAAATCCGTCGCGGAAAAAATGGTGGAGGGATGGACCCTTGGAAAAAACAAATGCCGGCTGCGAAAGCGGGCGGAGGCGGCTGCGGAGCGTACTCCGCTTTGGAAAACGGTATATCCCGCTTTTTGTATTAGCCGAAATCTGTATCTTGGCGTCATACACCGTGTCGCTGCTGCTGCCGCTGAATTTGACGCGGTTGACCGACCGGGTGCTGCTGGGCGGGGAATACGGGCTGCTGGGGAATGTCCTGGGCGCGTATGCCTTGCTTTTCCTGACGGCGGCGGCCTTTAACCTGCTGTACGCCTGGGTGTGGCAGACGCTGAACAACCGTTATGTGGTTGATGTAAAAAACGCCGCCTTTGAAAAAGCGGTCTTGGCGAAGCCGTCGCTCCTGTCCGGCAGGAACGCGGGGGATACCATGAGCCGCATTGATGTAGACAGCGAGCAGTTCCTGCATGTCATCCAGCGCAACCTGTTCCATTTTGTCAATTCGGCGCTGCTTTGCGCGGGGATCCTGGCGGTGGTAGCGAGAATAAGCCCCTGGATCGCCCTGCTGCTTTTGGCGGCGGCAGCGCTCCCCATTGTTGCTACCCGCTTAAACGGGCGGCTGACCGAACGGCTTGCCCGTTCCTCCCGCGAGGTGGAGGGCAGCTTTGTGGGAAAGCTGTTTGAAATCCTAAAAGGGATGCGGGAAATCCGCCTGTTCTGTGCGGAAAAATGGGCGGAATCGGAGGTGCTGGGGCCGCTGAAAGCGTTGATTCGCCTGGGCAACCGCCGCCGGCGGGTGGATTTCCTGGCGGATCAGGAGATCCGCCTGATCAACCTGCTGGCCAGCCTGGCGATTTACGCGCTGTCGGCCTGGCTGATCCGGAACGGGCAGATGACGGTCGGTCTGTTTTTAGCCGTGCTGGAATATGTGGCGCTGCTTCATAAGAAGCTGAACTGGATGCTGCGGATTTACCTGGATTGGTTCTGGCGGAAGGTCAGCATTGATCGGGTAAACGAGCTCTTGGACGGCCAGCAGGAGGCAAGCGGCGGGAAAACGCTGAGGACGGCCATCACCTCCCTGCGTTTTGAGCATGTGGATTTTTCCTATGGAGCGAACCCGGTGCTGCAGGACGTATCCTTCCGCATACGCCGCGGCGAGCATGTGGCCATCGTCGGGGCAAGCGGGGTGGGGAAATCCACCATAGCGGAAATGATGCTCGGCTTTTATCCCCCCGCCGCCGGGAGGGTGCTGGTCAACGGGACGGATATCCGGGAGCTTGATCCGCGTGAACTGCGCCGGAAGATCGGCTTTGTCGGCCAGGATATCCTCCTTTTTGACGAGACGCTGCGGTATAACCTTTTGCTCGGCTGCGGGGACAAAAGCGATGAAGAGTTGCTTGATGCCTGCGAACGGGTTGGGCTGGGCGATTTTGTCCGTGGCCTGCCGGAGGGGCTGGATACCAAGCTGGGGACGGCAGCGCACGGCCTATCTGGCGGGCAGAAGCAGCGCGTGATGGTCGCGCGGGTGCTGCTGAAGGATGCAGAATTCCTGATTATGGACGAGGCTACCTCCGCGCTGGATGTGGAGATTGAGCAGAAGCTGTGGGACGAGGTGGCCGGACAGGGCAATGGGCGGACGACGGTGGTGATTTCCCACCGGCTGCAAACCATCCGTGACTGCGACCGGATCCTGGTTCTGAAGGAGGGCCGGATCGTCGGAAACGGGACGCATGAGGAATTGCTGAAGGGCTGCCCGGCTTACCGGGAACTGTTCGGCGAGAAAGACGAAAGGAAACAGGAGGAGAAAAAGGATGCCGGATTCATCCATTTGCAGGTGGGGTAGGATGGAAAACGGAACAGGGGGAGGAAAGGCATCATGCGGGGCCTAACGTGGATCAGAGAGCATTTTCGCCCGCGTCGTCTGGCCATGCTCCGACGGATCGGGCCGTACATCGCTGCGTCAAAGGGTGTCGTGCTTGTCCTGCTGCTGGTCAGCGCGGCGGCGGTGCCGGTTTCATTAGTCAGCCCATGGCTGACCCAGCGCTTGATTGACGAGGTGATGACCAGGGGCAACGTTTCGTTGCTCGGCCCGCTGGCGGCCGGGTTCCTGCTGGTTTTTGCCGCGCAGCTGCTGCTGGAGGCGGTCAGCCTGTTCTGCTCAAACCGCCTGCTCAACCGCTTTACCCTGAGCGTGCGCGGCCAGGTGTGGAGCCGGCTGCTGCACATGCCCTATGCCGACTATGAAAAGCAGGAAACCGGCGATCTGAAAATGCGGCTGATGGATGACGTCGACAGCCTGGGCAATTTTGTCAAAGAGCAGGTGGCGGACTATCTGACGGCGCTGTTTACCGCGCTGTTTGCCCTGGGGACCGCTTTGATGCTGGATGTGCGGATGACCCTGCTCTGCCTGCTGGTGGTGCCGGCGGTCTTTCTGGTCAACTATCTCATCGGCCGGGGTTCCCAGAAGGTCAACGAGGAGATCCGGCAGGTAAACGAGCAATATTACACCTTTGAGCATAACGCCCTGCAGTTCTGGAAAGAGATGAAGGCTCAGTGCGTGGAAAAGGACTTTATCGGCCGGTTCCGCGCCTATCGGGGCGTGCTGGCCAAGCTGGGGATGCGTTCAATCCGGTATTGGTTTTATAACGAGGTATTCACCGATTTCAAGGCCAATTACATGACCAAGGTATTGGTCTATGTTGTGGGCGTTTTTGCGGTCATGGACGGGCGGATCAGCGTCGGCACCCTCATCATGTTCGGGGAATACTTCGGTAGGCTGGTTACCGCCCTGGACACCCTGAACGGCAAAAGCGTCGCCCTGCGGGTCAATGCCCCCTATTACGACCGGGTGTTTGAAACCCTGCGTTTCCCGCAGGAAAGCACCGAAGGCAAGCGGGAGGTGGAGCTTCAGGGGAACATCTCCCTGCACGGCGTCTGCTTTTCCTATGAGCCGGGCGGCAAAGACGCCCTCCGCCAGGTCAGCCTGGATATCCGCCGGGGCGATTACTTGGCGGTCATCGGCCGGAGCGGCTGCGGGAAAACCACCCTGGCCAAGCTGATTTTGGGGCTGTATCCGCCGCGCAAGGGGACGATATTCTTTGACGACATTCCCGCTGGACAGCTCACCGGTGAATGCATCCACCGTCAGATCGGGGTGGTGATGCAGGACAGCGTGTTCTTCAACCGAAGCATCCGGGACAACCTGCGGCTTGCCGCTCCCGAGGCGACGGACGAGGAACTGGCCGAAGCCTGCCGGCGCGCCAACATCCTTTCCTTTATTGAGGGGCTGCCAGAGGGTCTGGATACTGTGATCGGGGAGCGGGGCGTCAAGCTGTCCGGCGGCCAGCGGCAGCGGCTGGCGATTGCACGCGCGCTGCTCCGCCGGCCCAAGGTCATCCTTTTTGACGAGGCCACCAGCGCCCTGGACCGGATATCGGAGGATGTGGTCAACCGGGCGATTGAGGAGATCTCCCGGGAGATGACGGTGGTCGTCATCTCCCATAAGCCGGTGACGGTGCGCCGCGCCGAAAAGGTGGCGGTCATCGAGGACGGGACCGTGACCGGCTATGGCGGACACGATCAGCTCCTGCAGACCAACGGCTTCTACCGGAAGGTAGCGGGCGGCTTTTAGAAGCCGGCAAAAGGAAAAAGAGCAAAAGCATGAATAGGAGAGAAGAAAAGCAATGTTTGACAAGGAAAAGCAACTCACGTTGGAGCTCTGCCGATTTCGGGACTGCCGGAAGCAGCGGCTTGAAGAGCTCCTCAGCCAGCCGCTGGATTTCCCGTGGGTGCTCGGCCAGCTCCTGTATAACCGCATGGGCGGCGTAGCCTATTACGTACTCCGGGAGCAGGGGCTGCTCGGCCGGGTAAACCGGGAATTCCGCAACGCGCTGATGAGCGCCTACACCTCCGCCTGCCGCAAGACGGAAGCCTTCCAGGCGGAGCTCGCCGGCCTAAGCCGGATCTTTGACGGGGCGGATTTCCGCTACGCGTTCTTGAAAGGGGCTTCGCTGGTCAGCCGCTATCCCATCGGGCTGCGCACCTCCAACGACTTTGACGTTTTGATCGCACCGGGGGATGTGAGCAAGGCCTCCAACCGGCTGGCCCGCGCGGGCTTCCGGCAGGGGAACGTGCGGGACGGCCGATTCGTTCCGGCCGGCCGGAGGGAGATCATCGCCTCCCGGATGAACCGGGGGGAGACGGTTCCCTTTATCCGGGAGACGGGGCGGCCGGATATGCCGTTCAGCGAGGTGGACATCAATTTTTCCCTTGAGTTTAAGCCGCAGCAGGACGCGGCGGTGCTGGAGCGCTTCCTTGACGCCGCCGTCCCCGGCATCGCCACCGCGGAGGGGGCGCTGTATACCTTGGCGGATACTGATTTCCTGCTGCATCTCTGCACCCACCTGTATAAGGAAGCGACGGTGTATGACTGGGTGCGGATGGGCCGCGACCTGTCCCTTTACAAGTTCTGCGATATTTACCTCATCCTGCGGGAATTGTCGCCGGAGCAGGCGGACACGCTGGCAGAGGCTGCCGCCTCCTGTGGGCTGGAAAAGGAAAGCTACTACAGCTTTTCCTATACCTGCCGCCTGTTTGATATCCACACCCAGCAGACGGACGCCTTGCTCTCCCGCCTGCGTCCGGAGGACGACGCCTTTATGACGGAGATTGTGTATCCATCCCAGGGCAAATGGTTTACCTATGCCATGGACCCGGTGGACTGGCTGTTCTGCAGCGACCGCCAGAGCCGTTTGCAGGAGATCAAAAAGGAGGCTTGACAAAGCATGGAACTGATCATGAAGCCCAACCGTACGGCCGGGGTGCTCCTGACCTTCTGCGGCCTGGACGGCTGCGGGAAAACCACGATGATCCGCCGGCTGCAATCCCGGCTTGAGGAACGGGGCTATCCGGTGCTGCTGACCAAGCAGCCTACGGATTTTGTCCGCAGCTCGGCAATTTTCCGCACCTATATGGACTGCCCCGAGCACGACGCCTACGATTACCGCAGCCTGTCCCTGCTGGCGGCCAGCGACCGGGTTCAGCACTCCAACCGGGTCATCGCCCCGGCGCTCGCCCAGGGCAAGGTGGTCATCAGCGACCGGTATTTCTATTCCTGCCTGGCCAACCTGCACGCCCGCGGCTATCTGCGGGACCGCTGGATTTACGAGATTGCGCGGGACATCCCCCAGCCGGACGCCGCCTTTTTCCTGGATGTCGACGTGGATACGGCCATCCGCCGGGTGCGCAGCCGGCCGCAGGAGCGCGACCGCTATATTGACATCGGGCTGCAGCACCGCCTGCGGCAGGAGTACCTTCAGCTGGCGGCCGGGCGCAACGCGTTCCTGGTGCCGACCGGCGTGGACGAAGACGAAACCTTCCGGATCATCTGGTCGGCGGCAGAGGCGGCGTTTGCCGAAAAGCAGAGCGGCTCGGGGAACGGCGGGGTGCGCTATGCCTGAGCGAGCGTTCAAAGGCAAAGGGCCCGGCGCGCCGGTCTACGGCCTTTCCTGCGTGGAAAACCAGCTTCTTTTTTTCCTGCGGGAGCGCGGCTGGGATATTACCCGGCTGTATGCCAACGCGGCGATCCCCCTGCAGGAGCTGTTCACGCTCTTTGTCCGCCGGGGCGAACGGTATGAGCGCTTTGAGCGCATCCCCCGTATTCAAACGCTGCTCAAGAAGGAGGGGCTGCTTTCTCTGACGCGGCATACCGCGGACAGCCGCCGAGCGGCGGACGAAGCAAGGGCGGCGGGGCCGGACCGGGCGGTGCTCGTCATGGTCACCCCGGATTTTGCGCGCAGGGCCCTCCATGCCCGCGGGCTGCGGGACGACCACTATGTGCGGCTCACGGCAGAGGAGGACGGCTACCGGCTGCGCAACGACCTGCCGGAAACCGAAGTGCTGCTGTCGCCGCAGGAGCTGGACGCCGCCTATGGCGGGAATTACCTGCTGGCGGCGGTGCAAAGGGAAAACACGCCGCAGGATGACCGCCGGCGCTGGGAAAACCGCCTCTTTCCCGCCGAGGCGCTGGAGCCCTTTTCCGTGGGCCCGGAGGATTTTGACAGCGACGTGCTGTCCGATGTGCCAGAGCTGGCCCGCCGGCTCCGGGACCTGGCGGGCATTTATAAGCTCACCCGCTGCCAAATGCAGGCGTATTACGCCCTGGCAGCCGATACCGCCTTTATGCGGGAGCTGTTGGAGCGGGCGGAAAAACGGTATGCCCAATGGGGGTATTATCATCTGAAAAAGGAAACGGATCCCGCGCCGCTGATAGCGCTGTTTGAGGCGCTCAATGAGGATGAGACCGCTTTGATCCGCCGCCTGCAGGCGTCATGGCGGCCGTCGCGCTGCGGCGGGGCTGTACCCATTCAAAACGAAGGAGGAAATGACGATGGAATCCATACGCACGGCGGTCAATGAGGTGGCGGCGTCCCTGAGCCTCTTGGACGGCCAGCCCGAAGCGGCGGGCATTGGGGAAGACACCAGCTTAAGGGACGAGCTGGGCTTTGATTCTCTCAAAATGGTGGAGCTGATGGTGGCGCTGGAGGAACGCTTTGCGATCACCATCGGGGAATCCGATCTTGACCCCCAGGCACTGGAAACCGTAGGGGATTTGTATGACCTGGTGGACAAATACCGGGCCGGCTGAGCTCAAACGGGAGGGATCGGTTTTGCTGTGGGAATATTTGAAAAAGCGGATGCTCGCACATCCCGGCAGCACCGTCTGCGACGGGCAGGAGGCCTGGAGCTTCCCCGCGCTCGCCGACGATGCCGAAAAGAGGGCGCGCATCCTTCCGGCCGGGAAAATCGGCTTGGACTGCGCCCGGGAACTGCACACGGCGCAGGGGCTCCTGGCCTGCCTGGCGGCGGGGGCGACGGCGGTTCCCCTTTCCTCGCGCTATGGGGCGGAGCATTGCCGCAAAATCGTTGAGGGGATCGGGCTGACCGCCTTCCTAACCGACCGGGGGCCGGACGGCTCGCTGCGGCTGGAATACCGCGGCGAGCCGCAGCCGGAAAGGGAGGATTTATCGGATGTGGCGCTGATTATGTGCACCTCCGGCACCACCGGCAGCCCGAAAGGGGCGATGATTACCGAAGCGGGGCTTTTGGCCAACCTTCGGGATATTGAGCGGTATTTCCGTATCGGGGAGGGGGACCGCCTCCTGATTGCCCGCCCCCTCTACCATTGTGCGGTGCTGACGGGGGAATTCCTGATTTCCCTGGCGGCGGGGGCGGACATCGTCTTTTATGACGGGGCGTTTAACCCCCTGCGGATCGGGGAGCAGATCGGCGGGCGGGGAATTACCGTCCTCTGCGGGACGCCCACCCTCTTCTGCCACCTTTGCGCCCTGGCGGGGCGGCTTTCCCGGCCTCTCGGCCTGCGCTGTGCGGCGGTCAGCGGGGAATGCATGACGCCCGCGGTCGCCCAGGCCATGCGGGAGGCCCTGCCCACCGCCGCGATTTACAACGTATATGGCTTGACCGAGGCCAGCCCCCGCGTCTGCGCCCTTCCTCCGGAACGGTTTGATGAAAAGCCGACTAGCGTAGGCCGGCCGCTCGCTTCCCTTGAGGTACGGGTGGCGGACGAATCCGGCGCGCCGGTTCCCGCCGGGCAGGCTGGGGAGCTGCTGGTGCGGGGGCCCAGCCTGATGAAAGGGTATTATGGCCAGCCGGAACAGACGGCGCGCGTGCTGCGGGACGGCTGGCTCCACACGGGGGATATCGCCGCAATCGACGAAGAGGGGCTGGTTGCCATCCATGCCCGGCGGGACAACCTGATTATCCGCGCGGGGATGAATATCTACCCCCAGGAAATTGAAAACGCGCTCCAGCAGGACGGATTGGTGCGGGAAGTCCTCGCCTACGGCGTACAGCAGCGCGGGGGAGGGCAGCGGATCGCCGTAAAAGCCGTCCTTACCGATCCGGCGGCAGGCAAGGCGGATTTCCTCGCGGTGTGCCGGCGGCGGCTTTCCCCCTACCAAATGCCCGATATGGTGGAGCTGACCGACCGGCTTCAGCGCAACGGCTCCGGGAAGCTGATCCGCCCCAAGACCGCCTGGCCGTATGGCCGGGAGGAGGGGGCGTAACCGGTATAAGGCCGGTGCAAGGAAGGAGGAAAATGCCTTGTGCGCGTTTGTTGAAACGGAATATAAACGGCTGATGGATCGGGAAGCGTTTTATCGCTTGATGGCCCGCACCCGCGCCGCTTTTCCCGACGCCCCTGTCAAAGACGCCGTACAGGTGAACTATTACTACGATACCGCCGACGGGCTGCTCCAGGCGCAGGATATCACCCTGCGGATCCGCCAGACCCAGGAGGGGATTTGGCTGCAAAGCAAGGCGCATTTTTCCGGGCCGGAGGCTTACCGCCGCAGCCAGGAACGCCGCTGCGTGATCGACAGCGTGCCGGACAGCCTAAAGCTGAAGGGCTTCCCAGGCCGGCGTTTTTTCCGCCAGGGGAGCCTGGTAACGCGCCGCACCCGCTTCGCTCTGCAAGACGGGCTGCGCCTGGATTTCGACGTGAATTTTTACGAAGGGATCACCGATTTTGAGCTGGAGGCGGAATTCCGCCCGGATGCTTTGGAGCAAAGCCGGCGGCTGCTGGAAAGTCTCGGCCTTCCGGAATTGCCGTCCGGCGACGGGAAGGCCACCCGCTTTTTTGCCGCACGGGCACGTGGAAAGCAGAGGGTTGCTGAGATGGATCTCGGCTTTGCCGGCCGTTCGGCGGCCGGCGAGGATATCGGGCCGCCGGTTCGCAAAACCGGCCGGATGCCGGAAAAGAAGGGAGACAGGAACGATGCCGAATAAAATCAGGGCGGTCACGCTGGAGTCGGTCGGCAAGGCAATCATGCGCGCGGCCTCGCCGCTGGAAATTACGCCCGCTTTGGCGGACGAGGATTTACAGGAGCTGGGGATGGATTCCCTGGACTATGTGGCGGTAGTGGTAGAGCTTGAAAAAACCTTCGCCATCCGCGTGCCGGAAGACGGGATGCTGTTTTCCCGGATGAATACGCTGCGCAAAATCACCGAGATGGTCCGCGGTGCAGCGGGGGATGCCGGAGCCGCAAAAGGAGCGGATGAAGCCTGTCCGCAGGAAGGGGGAGATGGCCGCCAATGGGTATCCTAGCGACGGATAGACCGGAATGCCTGGCACTTCCGGTCCGCTTGCCTGAAAATTCGTACCATGCACGGGACGGTGCGCTTTTAGCGCTTCTCGGCGCCAAAGGGGAGCAGCCCCTGCCGTGGATCGCCAACAATTTCTTAAACCTGGAAATCCGAAAGGACTACACCCAGGGCTTTGCCGCGGATTTTGTGATGCTCGACCTCTGGGGAAACTGCCCGTGGATCATCCGTCACAACCTGCCCCATGCGGTGCTGGCGGCAACCGGGCTGGACTGTATTGCGTTTATCAAAAGGGTGATCCAAAGCGGCTATTACATCTTCCTGCATATTGACCGCTATTATCTGCCGGTATACCCGCTTTCCTACCATAAAACGCATTTTTATCACGAAGTGCTGGTCTACGGCTATACGGAAAACGAGATCCTCTTCTGCGATTATATTGAAGGGCGGCGGTACCGCACCTTTACCGGTAGCTGCGATGACTTCCGCGCGGCCTTTCAAAGCAATGCGGAGGGCAACGCCTGGGACTATTTGTCCGGGATGGATATCCTAGAGCTGCGCGACTGCGACTGGTATGCCTACGACCCGGATAAAACCATCCGGGAGTTGACGGAATACGTCCAGTCCCGCTGCGAGACGACGCTATACGATCTCTATCCCGGGGGACGGGAAACCAAAGACGCCACGTTTTTTGGCCTGGATGTTTACCTTTCCCTCTTTGATTTTCTAGAGCTGGTCCAGGAGAACCCCAAGGTGCGCCTGATCACCCAGCCGATCCAGCTGGAATACTGCCATAAGATGCTGGCCCTCCGCCGGATCGCTTACCTCGTGGGCCAAAAGCGGCTGGATCCGTCCGACCGCTGCTGCGGCCTGCTTGAACGGGCGGGAAGGGAATGCCTGTTGGCCCGCAATTATGCCCTGAAATCCCAGGCGGCGAAAGACCGCTCCGCCCTTTCGGATGCGGTTGAACATCTACGGCGTGCGCAGGCCGCCGACTGGGAGGGCTCCGTCCGCCTGCTGGAAGCGCTGAAAAACGGCTGATTCTGCCAAATCCGATTTTCCGTAAAGGAGAAGGCCCTGGCCTGTGGCAAGGTCAGGGCCTTCTCCTTTGTCCGAAGCCGAGCACCGGCTTCGGCCGTACCTCCGTTTGCCGGAGTCACCACGAAGCGGCAAACGGTGTCCGTCCCGCGGCAGCCGTCATAGGATGAAAAGGGAGCCATGCAAAATGCTATATAAAGTCAGAGGAACGGCGGAAACCAAGCGCCTTATTGCCGGTTTTCCGCACGCCGTTTCTGAAAGGCGGTTATCTAAATGGACTGGATATCCCTGCCCTGGTTTTCCTTCCTTGCGGTTTTCCTGCTGGTAACGGCGGTATCGGCCGATGCTTTTGCGGCAAGCTTTGCTTACGGCATGGGCGGGATCCGGATTCCGGCGGCTTCGCTGGCGGTAATCACCGGTATCAGCACGGCGATGCTGCTGCTTTCCCTCCTGCTCGGAGGGGTGCTCCGCCCCTTCCTGCCGCCCGGCCTGACACGAGCGCTGGCGTCCGGTATCCTGCTTTTGCTGGGCTTAGCCAAGCTGTTTGACTGCAGCCTAAAGGTCTTCCTGCGGCGGCATACCACCGTCCGGCGGGAATGGAAGGTCGCCGGGTTTGAGCTCCGGTTTATCCTGAACGTCTATGCCAATCCGGAGGAGGCCGACAGCGACCATTCGCGCAGCCTTTCCCCGCGGGAGGCAGCCCCGCTGGCGGCCGCCCTTTCCCTTGACGGCCTAGCCGCCGGCTTTGGCGCTGGTTTGGCGGCAGTCAGTTTTCCGGTAGTTGCTTTGCTCTCGCTGGGGATCGGCGCCCTGAGCGTCTTGCTGGGCTCATCGCTCGGCAGGAAGGCGGCGCAAAAGCTGCCGTTCGACCTCTCCTGGCTGGGGGGCGTCCTGCTGCTCGCCTTGGCGGTGATGAAGCTGCTGTCCGCCGGGCAGGGATGAACCAGCCTCTATCCGTAACGGAGGAAAATAGGCGGGTTTTCACCCCGGCCAGGCCTGCGGCTCGGTTTCGGCGCATATACATAGACTATTCCGGCGGCGACGCCAAAGCCGAGTGAAAGGATGATGAGCCGAAATGGATATTCATGTGGTACGGCAGGGGGAGAGCCTGTATGCGATTGCCCAGGCGTATGGAACGACGGCGGCCCGACTGGCGCAGGATAACGAGCTAGCGCCCCCTTATCGTCTGGCTGTCGGCCAGACCATCGTGATTCTGTATCCCCGCCAGGTCTATACCGTAACGGCGGGGGATACGCTGGATAGCATCGCGGAGCAATACGGCGTGACGGTCAACCAGCTTCTGCGCAACAACCCCCAGCTGAACGGGCTGCCGGCGATCACTCCCGGACAGGTGCTGGTCATTGACTACGCGCAGGAAAAACAAGGGGACATGGCGGTTAACGGGTATGCCTATCCGTACATAGACCGGCAGGTCCTCCGGAAAACGCTGCCGTATTTGACCTATCTTACCCTTTTCACCTACGGGATCACGCCGGAAGGCGGGCTGGTCGGGATTGACGACGAAGAGGTCATCGCCATTGCCAGAGAATACGGCGTCGCGCCGCTGATGCTGATTTCTACCCTGACGAACGAGGGGAACTTCAATAATGAATTATCCTCTGCTGTTGTCAACAATCCGGCTATCCAAGAACGGCTGATCAATGAAACCCTCGTCACGCTGCGCGAAAAAGGGTATTACGGCCTTGATATTGATTTTGAGTTCGTCCGGCCGGAGGACCGGGACGCCTATACCACCTTCATCCGCAATGTGCGGGAGCGGCTGAATGCGGAAGGCTTTATCGTTGTCGCGGCCCTGGCGCCAAAAACCGATTCCGCCCAGCCAGGGCTTCTGTATCAGGGACACGACTACGCTGGGATCGCCGCCGCCGCAAATTATGTCCTCCTGATGACCTACGAATGGGGGTATACATACGGTCCACCTATGGCGGTTGCCCCTATTGACAAAGTGCGTGAGGTGCTCGATTACGCCGTAACCCAGATGCCGGCGGATAAAATCTTCATGGGGATCCCCAATTACGGCTATGATTGGACGCTGCCGTTTATACGGGGGGAATCCCAAGCGCGCTCCCTGTCCAACGTAGCGGCCGTTGAGCAGGCGGTCGTCCGCAATGCGGCTATCTCTTTTGACCCCGTTGCGCAGGCCCCCTTCTATGGATATTTTGACGAGCAGGGACGCGAGCACGAGGTTTGGTTTGAGGATGCGCGCAGCGTTAACGCCAAGCTGGCCCTGATCCCGGAATACGGCTTTGAAGGCGGAAGCTACTGGACTGTGATGAAGTATTTCCCGCAGAATTGGCTGGTGCTGAATTCCCTGTACAATATCCGCAAGGTGCTGTAGAGCACGGGAGGCAGGAATAAGGGGCGCTGCAAAATCCAGCCTTTTGCAGCGCCCCCAACGCGAGCGGATCCCAGTCCGAACCGGTGGCTTGTGCTATCCCAATACAGAACGGCCCCGCTTTACATAGACGGTTCTATGGCTCCGTGACCGGCTTGGCTTTCTGCTTGGAGGTCTTGGCCCGCCCCTGGACTTCGGGGACGGGCGGCACCTCGTTTTTAGGATGCTGTGCCTTGTGGCTGCTCTCGGTGCCGTGCGGCTGTTTAGGGTCCGGACGGCGCATACCTGCTTTTGCCATCTGCCGTTCTCCTTTTTAAGAGCTGGGGGTCTGACGGCGCGCCTTCCGCTGTGTCCCACCTTCGTCTTGTCCGTCCGCTATCCCGCTTTTCCTCGCCGGCTTGTTTGGACTGCCGGACAGCGGAATATCGTAAATTTCGCTGTAGGAATCCACTTCGGCGCTGGACTCAGGGGCGGCGGGGATCAGGCCGGTGCATTCCATTGAGGAAGCCACCTCAAACAGCTCGTCGTACAATTCCCGGTCATCTTCGTTGTCATAGGACCGGGAGGAGGAATACCGCAGGAAATCCTTCTGGCTCATTCGCCCTCTCTCCCTTTTGTAAGCTAAGGCAAAAAAACGGATTCCGCCTTTTCGCCAAGAATAGTTTTTGCCGGGAAGGCACGAAATTCCTCCATAAATTCTGGTTAAAACAAAACGAGGAAGGGCGCAGGAACCTGTCCGTGCTTTGCGGCATAAAATGCCATGAATGCGATTTTATTTTTGGAAAGGCGTGGTTTTATGGCAACCTATCCGGGGATTGACGTGTCTACCTTTCAAGGGGAGATCGACTGGCCGAAGGTCAAGGCTGCATCCATCCATTTTGCGATGATCCGGGCCTCCTACGGCTGGGAGGACCGCGAACGTCAGGTGGACGTCCGTTTTCATCAGAACGCCGAAGGCGCCGCGGCCGCCGGCATTCCCTTTGGGGCTTATCACTATTCCTACGCTACCACGGTTGAGGAGGCGCACGAGGAGGCGGCCTTTTTCCTGGACGTGATCCGGGGATACCGGCTGGCGTATCCCGTGGCCTACGATATCGAGGACCGCGCTCAGAAAAGCCTCACAAAGGAAGCGGTGACCGCCATCGCGCGGGCCTGGTGCGAGGACATGCGCGCGGCGGGCTATTACCCGATGGTGTATTCCAATTTGAGCTTTATCCGCAATTATTTGACCGAGGAATTTCGTAAGGAAGAGGAATTGTGGATTGCGCAGTATAACGATGCCCCTACCTACGGCAGCCCGTTCGGCATCTGGCAGTATACGAGTGGAGGCGCCGTTGACGGGATCGCCGGCCGTGTGGACCGCGACCTGTCCTATAAGGACTACGCCTCGCTGATCATGCAGGGCGGCTATAACGGCTTTGAAAAGCCCCGGCCAGAACCGGATCCCGATCCCAAGCCGGAGGAGGGTACGGTTACGGTGAAGGCGGGGGACACCCTCTCCGGTATTGCCGCACGGTACGGCCTGACCTGGCAGGAGCTGTATGCCTATGACGGTAACCGGGCAGTGATTGGCGCGGACCCGAATTTCCTGCTGCCCGGGATGGTGCTGCACGTTCCCTCGGCCGGCGGAGTAAAGCCGGTGCTGCGCGTAGGGGCGAGGGTGCATTACAGCGGCCGGCTCTACGGAGACAGCTACGGCGGCAGCCCGGGGCAGACGGTGGACGGCGATTACACGGTTACCCGGATTATCAACGGCCGCAAAGCCGGCGTGCTGCTGGGGCAGGCGGGCTGGGCGCCCGCCGACCAGCTGACCGTACTCGGCTAAGCCGCCGTCAATCCCGGTAGAAAAGCACAAAGGGGCACGCTGCAAGGGCAGAGGTGCATAAAGAAGTATTGCAAAAATACTGACCTATGCCAAGTGAACGGGAAATAAGAAAACTCTATGTGAATGGACGAACCATTTGCATAGAGTTTTTCTTTTGCTTATTTTAAATTTCAGCGTCCGCAGGATGCGCAGCCGTCACCGAAGGGGACGATCTTGGGGGCTTGGGGGTTATCCCTCAACAAGCGTTTTGGCGGGTAGGAAACCCGCCAAAACTGCAAAACATGTACATGTTTGCATTGCTTGCCGGTCTTGAAACTATACGATTATTCGTATATAATAAAAGAAAAACGCTTTTGAGGGAGATCATATGAAAGGGTATCTATCCATTCGGCAAGCGGCGCAGAGATGGGGCGTGTCAGAGAGACGGGTTAATCAGTATTGTTCCCAAGGACGTATTCCAGGTGCGGAAAAGTTTGGGCATTCATGGGCAATCCCCGCAGATGCCCAGAAACCTTCTGACCCACGGAGATGTCCATCTTCCCTAAAAATACGATCCGAGGAGGAATAGGTTATGCTGCTCAGGCAAATGAAATATTTTGTCGCCGTTATTGATTGCAACAGTTTTACAGAGGCCGCCGAACAGTGCTATATTTCCCAGTCCGCTATCTCCCAGCAAATCCAGTCGCTGGAGCGGGAACTGGGGGTAGAACTGCTCCATCGGGAAAACCGGCGGTTTACGATCACACCTACCGGTCAGTATTTTTATTCCCATTGCAAGGCGATTTTGGGCCAGGTAGATGACCTGATCCGGGAAACAAAGCGCCTGGGCCAGGATAAAGAACTGCAGCTGCGCATTGGGTATCTGCGTTGTTACAGCGGGTTGGAGTTGTACCAGGCAGTAGAGGAATTCTCCAAGCTGTACCCGGAGATTTCCATCAATATCGTGGGCGGCACCCACGAAGAACTCTATGATCTGCTGCGTTTCGGCGGCGTGGATCTGGTTCTGAACGACCAGCGCCGGGCTTTCTCTAATCTCTACATCAACTATGAGTTGATGCAATGCGGCTGCTACGCGGAGCTTTCCGTCAATCATCCTCTCAGCGGGCAGACTTGCGTCCGGCTGGAGCAACTGCAAAGTACGCCTTGTATCCTGATTGCCTCACGAGAGCAGCGGAACACGGAGCAGGAGTATTACCAGAATACGTTAGGCTTTGGTGGAAGCTATCTGTTCGCGGATAATCTGGAAGAAGGAAGGCTTCTGGTTTTGAGTAATCGTGGATTTCTCCCAGTGGAGAGTGTGGGAACTTTGCCCCCTCCGGGAACTTCCATCAGGCGGCTGCCCATTTATCAGGGAGAGCAGCAGATCATGCGCAATTACTGCGCGTTTTGGCGTAAGGATCAGACCAACTACTACATGGAAGAGTTCGCGGATCTTTTGAAGAAATTGATGACCCAAGATAAGCAGGCCGAATAAACCAGCCCATCAAATTCAGAGTAGAAAGAAGCTGACAGTGGATGATAACTGCCAGCTTCTTTTTTTCACATAAGCTGGAGTAATAGAAAACCTACAGAATCCAGATTGAAAGAAAATCCCGCAAATCATAGAATAAAACTGACAAAAGATACCTTTTTGAGAATATATAATACATAGAAAAGAGGATTTGAGAATGCAAGCAAGGATTTTAGGAACTGACCTGTCTGTTTCTCCCGTGGGTTTGGGTTGCATGGGGATGACCCATGCCTCTGGCGCTCCGGCGGGTGTAAAGGAAATGACGGAGCTCATCGCCAAAGCGGTGGATATGGGGTACACCTTTTTCGACACAGCGGAATGTTACACGGGTACCCATCCAGACGGCTCCACTGCCTATAATGAGGAGCTGGTGGGCGCGGCCTTGAAACCCTACCGGGACAAGGTAGTCATCGCCACCAAGTGCGGCGTCCGCCACATGGGAGACCATTTGGAGATGGACAGCCGCCCACAGACCATCCGGAAGTCCGTGGAGGGCAGCCTGCGCAAGCTGCAGACCGACCACATCGACCTGTACTACCAGCACCGCATTGACCCCAAGGTGGAGCCGGAGGTGGTGGCGGATACTATGGCCCAGCTCATCAAAGAGGGAAAGATCACCCACTGGGGGATCTCCGAGGCCGATGAGAACTACCTGCGCCGGGCCCATGGGGTGTGCCCTGTGACAGCCATCCAAAACCGGCTGTCCATGATGTACCGGGACTATGAGAAGCTGTTCCCCGTGCTGGAGGAACTTCATGTGGGCTTTGTGGCTTTCAGCCCGTTGGCCAACGGTTTCCTCACCGCCCGCTACCGGGACACCTCCCAGTTTGAGCAGAGCCCTGCCGACTTCCGCACCACAATGCCGCAGTTCTCCAAAGAGGGCGTGGAGCAGAATCACGAGCTGCTGGCCCTTATTGAGAACACCGCAAAAGAGAAAGACGCTACCCCTGCTCAGATTTCTTTAGCCTGGATGCTGGCAAAGCGACCCTATATCGTGCCCATTCCCGGCTCCCGGAAGGAGAGCCGCATCCGGGAAAACCTGGGGGCGGCGGATATCCATTTGACAAAAGAAGAAGTGTCCCGCATAGATGACGCTTTGGATCACATGACTATGTCCCAGGTGTTTGGCGGGCATCGTGCAAGCTGAGGAGGTGCCATCATGAAAAACTTTGGTTTTGGCTTCATGCGTTTGCCGTTTCAGGGGGATCAGGTGGACATTCAGCTGGTGAAACGCATGGTCGACACGTTCATGGAGAACGGTTTCACCTACTTTGACACTGCCTACAAATACTGCCGGGGGCTTTCGGAGCCGGCGCTGAAAGCGGCACTGGTAGACCGCTATCCCAGGGAGAGCTATGTGCTTACCACCAAGCTCTCCAACGAGTTCATGCGCAGCAAAGAGGAGCAGGAACAGGTCTTTGAGGATCAGCTGAACCGTCTGGGGTGCGAGTATTTCGACTACTACTTACTCCACAACCAGGGAGCGGTGAACTACAAGGTTTCTTTGGAGCTGGACAGCTTCGAGTTTGTCAAACAGAAGAAAGCGGAGGGCAAAATACGCCACATTGGCATTTCCTTCCACGACAAGGCGGAGCTGCTGGATGAAATCCTCACCGCCCACCCGGAGATCGAGGTGGTGCAGCTGCAGATCAACTACCTGGACTGGGACAACGAGAGCATCCAGTCCCGCAAGTGCTATGAGGTGGCCAGAAAGCACCAAAAGCCTGTCATTGTCATGGAGCCCATCAAGGGCGGCACACTGGTCAACCTCCCGGAGAAAGCGGAGCGGCTTTTCCGTTCCTACAACCCGGCGGCCTCCAACGCCAGCTGGGCCCTGCGGTTTGCTGCCAGCCACGAAGGTGTAATGATGGTGCTTTCCGGCATGAACAACATGGAGCAGCTGGAGGACAATATCCGCACCATGAAGGGCTTCTGCCCCATGACGGAAGAGGAAACGCAGCTTTGCGCTCAGGCGGCACAGATTATCCAGGGCGCGCTTACCATCCCCTGTACAGGATGCGGCTACTGCACGGTGCAGTGCCCCAAACACATCCCGATCCCGGAGTATTTTGCCCTGTTCCAGCACGGCTACATGACCACCCAGATGGTCTACTACTACAACCTGACCCAGACCCACCCCAAGGCCGGGGACTGCATCGGCTGCCGCCAGTGCGAAAAGCACTGTCCTCAGCACATTGAGATTACCCGGCATTTGAAGGAGATCTCGGAGAAATTCGACGGCTTTCAAGGCTGGCGGTAAAAGAAAAATCTGATCAAATCAAGCCCCATGGGTCCAAGCAGCCTTGACCTCCATATCAGGAGTGTCCAAGCTGCTTTCGCATAAGCTAAACTAATCAAATACCCTCGAAAGTGAAATTGCTGATTCTCTGATCCTGCTTAAAATAGAAGATAGAAAACAAACAGGAGGTATTATCCATGAGCAAAACATTGATTGTGTATTATTCCCGCAAGGGTGAGAACTATGTAAACGGCAGCGTGCGGAACCTGGCAAAAGGCAACACCGAGATTGTGGCCGAGATGATCGCCGACATGACCGGCGGCGATTTGTTTGAGATCGACACGGTAAAGCCCTACGCCGCTGACTACTACACCTGCATCGACGAGGCCAAGGCGGAGCTGCGGCAGAACGCCCGCCCGGAGCTGAAGGCATACCCGGACAGCCTGGATGAGTACGACGCCATCTTTGTAGGCTACCCCAACTGGTGGGGCACCATGCCCATGGCCATGTTCACTTTCCTGGAACATTTCGACCTTTCCGGCAAACGCATCCTGCCCTTTTGCACCAACGAGGGCAGCGGTATGGGCTCCAGCGAGCGGGATCTGAAGAAGGTCTGTAAGGGAGCCAAGGTGGAAAGCGGTCTGTCCATCCACGGTGCCGAAGCGGCAAACTCCCGCAGCAAAGTGGAGACATGGGTCAGGAAGCTGGTGTAAGGATGGCTGTACGTTTACAGGTTTCCATCAATGGCACGGTTTTTCATGCCCGGTTAGAAGAAAACCCGCTGAATGCACAGCTGGTATCTCGCTGCCCACTTACACTCCAGATGCAAGCGCGGGGCGGCCATGAATACTATGGCAGACTGCCGGAATCCCTGCCGCAAAAGGGCTGTCAAATGATTTCCAAGACAAAGAGGAACCAGATCAGCTACTTTGATGGATGGAACGCTCTGTCCTTCCTCTTTCGGGACGCAGACATTTCTCCCTATGCGGTAGCGTATCTCGGTGAATTTGAAGAAGATGCCGCCTCCTTTCTGGAAACAGCCGGCGGCACAGTAACGGTTCGGCTGAAAACGGACACGGCAGAAGGACGGTGAACGATATGGATGATCGGGAAGCTGTCGAGGCGTGTTACCGCAGGATGTACCAGGGCATGGTGGAAAAAGAAGAATCCATTCTGCGGGAGGTGCTGGCGCCGGAGTTTGTGCTGATCCACATGACCGGGATGCGCCAGCCTCTGGAGGCGTTCATCCAAGCCGTTCAGAACGGCACTTTGAATTACAGCTCTGCACGCCACCAGAAAATCATCGTTGATCTGGATGGAGAGCATGGAAAGTTGACGGGGCAGAGCCTGGTACACGCCGCTGTCTTTGGCGGCGGCTGGCATACCTGGCGGCTGCAGCTTGTATGCCATCTGGTAAAGCAGGATGACAGGTGGAAAATTACAGAGGCAAGAGCCTCTACCTACTAAGAAAGGAAGAAAAGCAATGGCAAAGATTGCAGTTGTGTATTATTCCCTGAAGGGCGAGACCATCGCTCCGGGGATGAAAATTGTCAATCTCGAAAAAGGGCATACCGCTGCCGCTGCGGAGTTTATCGGGCAGGCGGTTGGCGGCGATCTTATAGAACTGGAGACGGTGAAGTCCTATAACCCAGATCACATGAAGATGATCTACGAGGCAAAAGAGGAGCTGGACAAAGGCATCCGGCCCGCACTGAAAGAATGCCCGGACATCAGCGAATACGACGTGATCTTTCTGGGCTTCCCCAACTGGTGGAATACCTTACCTATGCCGGTGGTGACCTTTTTGGAGCAGTGCAGCTGGGGTGGAAAAAAGATCATTCCCTTTGTGACCAGCGGCGGAAGTGGCTTTGGCAGAAGCCTGGAGGATTTGAAGAAGTATGCTCCCGGTGCACAGATCCTCCCCGGCGGGGAATTTTTAGGGCATGAAGTGGAACAATCGGAGGCCGGCATCAGCCAGTGGGCTCAGAGCGCGGTTCAAAATCTGTAAGGAGGATTACTATGGAAAAATCAAAAGTATATTTTACAAAAGAGATCACGCCAGAGAGCCTCGTGAAAATCTATGAGGCCCTTGGCGTGGAACTGAAAGGTAAGGTTGGCGTGAAGATCTCCACCGGCGAGCCCGGCGGGAACAACTACCTGCACCCGGAACTCATCGGCAAATTGGTGAAACAGTTGAACGGCACCATCATTGAGTGCTGCACTGCCTATGCGGGCCGGCGGATGGACCCGAAAGAACACTGGAAGGCAATCGAAGAACACGGCTTTAAGGCCATGGCCCCCTGCGACATCATGGACGAGTTCGGGGAGATGGAGATTCCGGTGGAGAACGGTTTCCATCTGGATAAAGATATTGTGGGGGAACATCTGGCAGACTATGATTCCATTCTTGTGCTTTCCCACTTCAAAGGCCACGCAATGGGCGGCTTCGGCGGGGCGCTAAAGAATATCTCCATCGGCATTGGCTCCACCCACGGCAAGACTTATATCCACACCGCCGGCGTGACCACCAACGCGGCGGAACTGTTCCAGAAGCTCCCGCCCCAGGATCATTTCCTGGAGTCAATGGCCGATGCCTGCAAGGCGGTCATCGTCTATAAAGGAGCGGAAAATATGCTCTATATCAATGTGGCCAACCGGCTTTCGGTGGACTGCGACTGCGATTCCCATCCGGCAGAGCCGGAAATGGCGGATCTGGGCATTTTCGCCTCTGTGGATCCGGTGGCGGTGGATCAGGCTTGCTATGACGCGGTGGTCAATTCCCCTGACCCCGGCAAAAAGGCGCTGATCGAACGCATGGATTCCCGTCACGGCATCCACACGGTGGAAGCGGCGGCAGAGCATGGTCTGGGAAGCCGTGACTATGAAATTGTCGCTTTGGATTAAGGGAGGGGAAGCATCATGGATCTTTTTGAAAAAGCAAAATCGTATCATGAGCGGATGTTTCCCGGCTATCACTCCAGCTTTCTGGAGACAGACCCGGAGTTTATCGAACGGTTTGACAACTTCGCCTTTGACGAGGTGGTAAACAGCGATGATCTGGACGACCGTACCCGCATGATGGCGATCCTGGCCACGCTGCTGGGCTGCCAAGGCATCGATGAGTTCAAGGCCATGCTGCCTGCCGCCCTCAACTTCGGCGTCACGCCGGTGGAGGCCAAGGAGATCGTCTATCAGGCGGTGGCGTACTTGGGCATCGGACGGGTGTTCCCGTTCTTGAAGGCCACCAACGAAGTGCTGGAAGCCCGCGGCGTCGCGCTGCCGCTGGCCCCGCAGGCCACCACCACGACTGAAAACCGGCTCGAAGCCGGTGAACAGGCCCAGGTGGACATTTTCGGCGAGGGGATGCGCGGCTTTTCCCAGTCCGGCCCCGCCGAGAGCCGCCACATCAACAAATGGCTGTCGGATAACTGCTTTGGCGACTACTACACCCGCAAGGGGCTGGATTACAATCAGCGGGAGATGATCACCTTCTGCTTTCTGGCGGCCCAGGGCGGCTGCGAACCCCAGTTGACCAGCCACGCCGCGGCCAACCTGCGCATCGGCAACGACAAGGCCTTCCTCATCAAGATCATCTCCCAGTGCCTGCCTTTCATCGGGTATCCCCGCAGTCTGAACGCGCTGCGCTGTGTAAACGAGGCGGCAAAGAGCCGGGAGGATGTTCAATGAAATGTAGAACATTGGGCAACTCCGGTCTGAAAGTCTTTTCTGTAGGACTGGGCTGTATGGGCCTCAGTCAGAGCTACCCGCCCTTCCCGGACAAAAAGGAAGCCATTGCGTTTCTGCGCCGGGCGGTGGAAATGGGAGAAAAATTTTTCGATACGTCCGAGCTCTACGGAATATATGCCAATGAGGAACTGGTGGGCGAAGCGCTGGAACCTGTGTGGGACGAGGTAGTGATCGCCACCAAATTCGGATGGGATATACAGGATGGCAAATGCCTGGGGCTGGACAGCCGTCCGGCAACGATCCGAAAGGCAGTGGAGGGTTCTCTGCGCCGTCTACGGACCGACCACATCGACCTGTACTATCAGCACCGGGTGGACCCCAAGGTTCCCATTGAAGAGGTGGCCGGGACCATGGAGGAACTGGTGCGGGAGGGCAAGATCCTGCACTGGGGCCTTTCGGAGCCGGGGGTAGAAACGGTCCGCCGGGCCGACCGGGTTTTCCATGTGACTGCGGTGCAGAGCGAATACTCCCTGTGGTACCGGGAGCCGGAACGGGAATTGCTGCCTACCTTGGAAGAGCTGGGCATCGGTTTTGTACCATTCAGCCCGCTTGGCAAGGGCTTTTTGACCGGCACTGTCTCCAAGGAGCAGACCTTTGGAGAGGGGGACATCCGCCGCACCATTCCCCGGTTCAACGACCCGGAAAACCTGGCGAAGAATCAGGCGCTGGCCGAAGTTGTCAGAGATTTTGCCAAAGAGCATTGTCTCTCTCCCGCCCAAATCGCACTGGCCTGGCTGCTGCATCAAAAGCCGTGGATTGTGCCGATCCCCGGTACCAAAACGGAAGATCGACTTCGTGAAAATATGAGCGCCGCCTATGTGGAGGTGCCGGATGAGGATTGGGATAAGTTGGAAGAGAGTGTAAGCGGCATCCAAATCTGTGGCGAGCGGTACGCCCCGGCGATGCTCAAGATGACAGGGCAGTAAAAAGCCAGCTACTTTTGAATGAGCGAAAGAAATTTCAAAACATCATCGCCCGCATATTTTGCATACAGAATCCCATAAGGTACCGCAAAATCCCAAGCAACAGGCAATGTTACCAGTCCCGGGTGGACATCCTGCCAGCACTCCAGGGTCAGCATCACGTTCTGGGTCTGGGCGCAGCGGTTGAACACCTCCATATCATAAAATTGGGGGGTGTCCTCTATGTGGATCTCCGGATGTTGCTCTACTTCATCCCGAACTGTATCGATTGCGGAAGAATCCCCACGCTTTACCATCATCAGTGTCTGACCATATATGTCCTCTATGGTCAGACGGTCTTTTTGTGCCAGCGGATGCTCACGGGCTACGGCGCAGCAAACACGATACACTCCAAGTTGTTTGAAATTGCAAAGCTCCAGCCAATCTGTCGAATCGCAGGCAGCGACCAAAAAATCGTATTTATCACCCAGCGCGGCAACCTCGGACAGGATGCTTGTATGAGAATCATCAAAAGGAACAACGTGCAGTCTGTATCCCGGGAAGGCCTGGTTCACCTGATACCATAAATCCATAAACGGTTTGCAAGGATTGAGCAGCGAACTTCCAATACAAAAAGTCGTTGCAGCAATTTGCTCCTGTTGTTTGGCCTCTTCGATTGCTTTGGTCGAATAATCAAACAGGTATTTAGCGTGGCGATAAATGACCTGTCCGGCCGCAGTCAAGCGGAGGCCCTGGTTGTTGCGGTCAAACAGTTTTATATTCAAATGGTTCTCCAAAGTGTTGATCTGTTTCATAACGGATGGCGGTGAGATATAGAGCCGTTCAGACGCCTTGTTAAAACTTCCGCAGTCCGCCACACAAACGAATGCTTTGAGATGTGGGTTATACATTGGTTCATCCTCCATTCGCATTACATTTTAGTTAATGCGATGTTACAACATCCATTCTTCCGTGTCAAGAGAGTGTGCGCTACAATAAAACCAGAAACCGAAAGGGGGTTGTGCATGAACGATTTTTACTTTGCAAATCCAGCTCATCTTTACTTTGGACGATCAGCGGTAGAGGAGCTTCCCGCACTGATTGGCGAGCACAAGGTCATGCTGGTTTATGGAGGCAAATCTGCAAAAGTGAATGGGGCATACGATGCAATCACCCGTGTGCTGAGGGAAAATCATATTCTATGGGTTGATTTCGGAGGCAACACAGAACCGTCATACCAAAAAGCTCTGGAGGCTATCGAGCTGTGTAAGGATGAAAAGATCGGCTGTGTCATTGGAATTGGTGGCTGCACCTGTATGGATATGGCCAAGATCATCGCCTTTGGTGCCAAAAATGAAAATCTGTGGGGCTATTTGTCCTTTGAGATTCCTGTCACCGGAAAAGAAGATCATCTCCAGATCGGCGCTGTTCCCACTTATCCCTCCGGCGGTTCTGAGGCTGACGAGGCAGCGGAGATCGATGACTTGGAGCGAGGCGTACACGGCTCCCTTTATGGTATTCACGCAGACTTTTCCATCCTAAATCCAGAGTTCACCTATTCTTTAAGTCAAGAGCAGACCGCCTATGCCGCCATGGTGACATTTGCTCAGGCCAGTATCTGTTACCTGGGAGGTTATAGCCCAATCGCAGAGGGATTCACGCGAACAGTGTTGGAAGCGATCCGCGACAGCGTCCAGACAGCATTATCCGACCCGGAAAACTATGAAGCTCGGGCGACACAGATGTGGGCGTCTGCACTGACAACCCTTGGTATTCTTTCCTGTGGGAAAGATAAGTCTTGGGCTTGGTCATTTTACAGTGATCTGGAGATCATCCGCCAGTGTATGCCGATTTCCTACCGTCAGGCAATGACAGTTCTGTTCCCGCGCTGGCTGGAAGCCCAGGCCGTCCACCACAGCGATGATGTCCGCCGTTACATGGTATCTGTTATGGAGGTGGATGGTGGCCTGCCGGCAGAAAACGCCGTTCAAGAGGGAGTCCGACGCCTAATCGATTTGTTCAAATCTGTGGGCCTGACCATGACCTATGATGCGTTTGGAGAAACTCCGACTCGGGAGAAGCTGGAGACTGCCGCAGCGGCGGAACAGGACTCTGCCCTGAGTAAGGAGGAATTGGTTGAAATGTACCTTGCCTGTATGTCTGAGCAAACCACAGAGGAACCACAATAAGCAGCGAACAAGAACTTCGTTCCTGTAACGAGTAGCTCTACTATCAATCATCTCAAAATTAGTTTTAAGGAGGATCTTATCATGGAATTTGTAACTTTGAACAACGGTGTCAAGATGCCCAAGCTGGGCTATGGCGTGTATCAGGTGGACCCCGCCGAGTGCGAGCGCTGTGTGGCCGATGCCATCAGCGTAGGCTACCGCTCCATCGACACGGCCCAGGCCTACAACAACGAAGAAGGTGTGGGTGAGGCCGTGGCCAAGAGCGGCGTGGCCCGGGACGAGCTATTCCTTACCACCAAGGTGTGGATCTCCAACGCCGGGTATGAGAAGGCCAAAGCATCCATCGACGAGTCCCTGCGTAAGCTCAAGACCGATTATATCGACCTTCTGCTGATCCACCAGCCCTTCAACGATTACTATGGTACCTATCGCGCTATGGAGGAGGCCTACAAGGCCGGCAAGGTCCGGGCCATCGGCGTGTCCAACTTTTACCCGGACCGGCTCATTGACCTTTGCCAGTTTGTGGAGGTGAAACCCGCTATCAACCAGGTGGAGACCCATGTGTTCCAGCAGCAGGCGCAGGCCCATGAGATCATGAAGAAGTACGGCGTCCAGCACGAGAGCTGGGGTCCCTTTGCCGAGGGCCGGAAGGACTTCTTCAACAACCCCGTGCTGACCGAGATCGGCGCCAAGTACGGCAAGTCCTCCGCCCAGACCGCCCTGCGCTTCCTGCTCCAGTCGGATGTGGTGGTCATCCCCAAGTCCACCCACAAGGAGCGGATGATCCAGAACCTGGACGTATTCGATTTCTCCCTGTCCGAGGAGGATATGGCCGCTATCCGCAAGCTGGACGAGGGGCAGAGCCTGTTCTTCTCCCACTATGACCCGGAGACGGTGGAGTTCCTCACGGGACTGGGTAAGTAATATGGAGGCTCTGAGAACATCTGGCGGAAAGGAACTGCCGTGTTTAGGATTTGGCTTTATGCGGTTGCCGGTTCTGGATGAAAATGATCGCTCCACGGTGGATCTGGAGGCCGTCAAACAGATGGTGGACCTCTATATGGAACATGGCTTCGGCTACTTCGATACCGCCCACCGTTACAACGACGAGGCCAGCGAGCCGGCTCTGCGGAAAGCCCTTGTAGAGCGTTATCCCCGGGAGCGCTTCTGGCTGACGGACAAGATCACCCTGAACTATATCAAAAAACCGGAGGATCAGGAGCCATTCTTCCAGCGCCAGCTGGAGCTGTGTGGCGTGGACTGGTTTGACCTGTATCTGATCCACAATGTGGGGCGGGCTTCCCTGGACGCGTTTGAAAAGTTGGGCACCTTTGATTTCCTGCGTAGCTTGAAAGAGCGCGGCTATGCCAGACACATTGGCTTTTCTTTCCACGGTACCGCTGGTGTGCTGGAAGAGGTTCTCCAGCGGCATCCGGACATGGAGTTCGTCCAGTTACAGATCAACTATCTGGACTGGGAGGACCCGACCATCCAGTCCCGTAAGTGCTATGAGATAGCCCGTAAATACGGCTGCAAGGTTCTGGTCATGGAGCCGGTCAAAGGCGGCACATTGGCAAACTTGCCAAAAGAGGCAGTCTCCCTTTTGAAAACTGCGGCTCCCAGTGCCAGCCTGCCCTCCTGGGCCATCCGGTTTTCCGCCGGACTGGATGGGGTGGCGATGGTGCTCAGCGGGATGTCAACACTGGAACAGGTTCAGGATAACACTTCGTTCATGGCACAGTTTCAGCTCCTGTCTAAATCAGAGCTGGACATTCTTCGGCAGGCTACGGACATCATCCATGCCAATACTGCCATTGCCTGTACCGCTTGTCGGTACTGCACCACCGAATGCCCAAAAAAGATCGCAATTCCGGATTACTTCGGGCTGTATAACAACTACAAGCGGCTGGAAAATACCGGCTATATGTATAATCAGAAAGTCTACTATGCCAATCTGGCCGCCGTCCATGGAAAGGCATCCGATTGTATCGGATGCGGCCGTTGCGAGCGGAACTGTCCCCAACGGCTGCCGATTCGGGAATTGCTGAAACAGGTGGCGGCGGTTCTGGAATAATCGGAAATCATTGGAGGAAACAATCGATGTCTTACAACTTCTTTGATCCCACTCGTGTCCTCTTCGGCGCGGGCCAACTCAATCATCTGCACGAACAGACCATGCCCGGTAAAAAGGCCATGGTGGTCATTTCCAACGGCAAGTCCACCCGGGAGAGCGGCGCTCTGGACCGCACCCTGGAACAACTCCGCATGGCAGGCGCCCAGACCGTTCTGTTTGACAAGGTGGGAGCCAATCCCCTCAAGGATATTGTGGAGGAGGGCGGCCGCTTCGCCCGGGACAACAACTGCGACTTTGTGGTGGCCCTGGGAGGCGGTTCAGTGATGGACGCAGCCAAAGTAATGGCCATGTACGCCCTGCAACCCGGCGATCTGTGGGACTATGTGGGCGGCTCCACCGGAAAGATGCAGCCGCTGGTCAACCCCACGCTGCCCGTCATTGCTATCACCACTACCGCCGGCACCGGTAGCGAGGTGGATCAGTGGGGTGTGGTCACCAATCCGGACACCAATGAAAAAATCGGCTGCGGTGGCCAGGACAGCCTGTTCCCGGTTCTGGCCATTGTGGACCCGGAGCTGATGGTCACGGTGCCGCCTAAATTCACCGCCTATCAGGGGTTTGACGCCCTGTTCCACTCTACCGAGGGGTATATCTCCAAAGCAAACAGCCTCATGAGTGACATGGTGCAGCTCGCTGCCATTGAAAACATTGGAAAATACCTGGCCCGTGCCGTGAAGGACGGCAGCGACCTGGAGGCTCGGGAGCATGTGGCGTTTGCCAATACCATGTCCGGCTACTCCATGGTGGTAGGTGCCTGTACCAGTGAGCACGCCATGGAACACGCCATGAGTGCCTATCATCATCAGTTGCCCCACGGCGCCGGTCTGATTATGATCTCCAAGGAGTATTACACCCATTTCGTCAACCAGCGCTGCTGTGACGAGCGGTTTATCCGCATGGCCCAGGCCCTGGGCAAGACGGATGCCAAGAACCCCATGGATTTCGTGACTGCTCTGGTGGAACTGCAGGAGGCCTGCGGCGTAGCTGACCTGAAGATGTCCGACTATGGGATTCAGAAGGGTGAGTGCATGACACTGGCACAAAATGCCCGGGCTACCATGGGCGGCCTGTTCGGTGCCGACCCGGTCCCCATGACGGACGAGGAGTGCGCGGCGATCTTTGAAAAGTCGTATCGCTAAGTACACGGAAGGGATACGGCCTGCAAGCCGTACCCCTTTTGTTATCACATCCGATTGAATAGAGGTTATTTTATGGCAGAGTTGATTGCTTTCTTTTCCAGAGCAGATGAGAATTATTTCAGCGGCACCCTGCGCGTCGTGCCTGTGGGCAACACGGAGATCGTGGCCAAGATGCTTCAGGAGATGACGGGGGCCGACCTATTTAAGATTCAGCCGTTGCTGCCCTATTCCAAGGACTACAACGAGTGCATCGCCCAGGCCCAGGACGATCAGCGGCGGGATGCCCGTCCGGAACTGAAGGAATACCCAGACAGCCTAGATCGGTATGATACGATCTATCTGGGCTATCCCAACTACTGGGGCACCATGCCCATGCCGGTGTTCACCTTCCTGGAGCATTTTGACTTCACCGGCAAGACCATTCGCCCCTTCTGCACCCATGAGGGAAGCGGCATGGGACACAGCGAGCGCGACATCCGCCGTCTGTGCCCTGGAGCCAAGGTGGAAAGGGGCCTGGCAATCCACGGGGGCGCTGTGAAGTATGCGGAGAAGGATCTCCGGAAATGGTGCGGGCGGTAAAGTATGGATATCTATGAGCGTTTTAAGGTTGGAGAGCCTGTAAATATCCTGACAGATGAGGAATACCAGAATGTTTGTATGCCAGAACTGCGCCGCAGCAAGACACTGTGCCACCGGATCAATCTTCTGGACCCATTTGCACCGGAGGTACGCACACTCTTACAAGAGCTGTTTGAAGGGCGTCTGCCTCAATCATCAAACATTACACCGCCCCTTTACATTGACCGTGGAAAAACAGTTTTCATTGGGGAAAATGTGACCATTAACGAGGGCTTCAGCACCACTTCAACGGGAAGCGTCACCATTGAAAATGATGTCATGATCGCACCCCATGTGTCGATTGTGACTGCAAACCATGACTTCGGAAATCATTACATCATGCGCGGCAAGCCTGTTGTGATCCAAAAAGGCGTATGGATTGGAAGCCGCGCCGTGATTTGTCCGGGCGTCACCATTGGGGAAGGTGCTGTGGTAGCTGCCGGTGCGGTTGTTACGAAAGATGTTGCTCCGCACACTGTGGTAGGTGGAAATCCGGCTAAATTTATCAAAGAGGCAAAATGAGCCGATAACGCGGACGGACACATCAAACCCGACTGTATTGTTTTGCCGCTGAATCCGTTTGGTTTCAGAGCAATCGAGCGGTAGATGTGAGTGCCGGAGCCGATGGGACGATAGTATAATTTGATGATTTTTAGATGTGCGTACAAGTTGTATAAATGAAAGATAGGAGGACAAGAAAATGAAAGAGAATCCCAGTGTATTCCCCATGGGCAAGGAGTTGCCCGAAACCTTCAGCAAATATTTCATCGGACAGGCGTATTTGCAGCCGTTGACGGAGAAAGGCGGCCCGATCTCCAATGTGACCTTTGAGCCCGGTTGCCGGAACAACTGGCATATTCATCACAAAGGCGGACAGATCCTTCTGGTTACTGGAGGCAGGGGTTGGTATCAGGCATGGGGCCAGCCTGCCCAGGAACTGCATCCGGGTGATGTGGTGAACATTCCGCCAGAGGTGAAACACTGGCACGGTGCGGCAGCGGACAGCTGGTTCTCCCATCTGGCGGTAGAAGTGACTGCCGAGGGTGCATCCAACGAGTGGTTGGAACCTGTAACGGACGAGCAGTACGAAAAACTCTGATTTTTACTCGGATTAGCGGTACTTATCAACTATCCGCAAAACTGAAATTGTCATTCTCCGTGCAATGATTAAAATAGAAAGCAGAACAGGTTAAGAAAGGAGCCATTCACATGAAAAATGTTATGATTTTGACCGGTGCCGGGCAGATCGGTATGGCGATTGCCCGCCGGATGGGCTATGGCATGAAGATTGTCATCGGCGATAAAAAGCTGGAAAATGCCCAGACGATCTCCCGTACCATGAACGAGGCCGGATTTGATACCGTAGCAATGGAGACGGACCTCTCCTCTCGTGAATCCATTCAGTCCATTATTACCGAGGCCCAGAGCTACGGCTTCATCACCATGCTGGTGAACGCGGCGGGCGTCTCGCCCAGCCAGGCCCCCATCGAGTCGATCTTGAAGGTGGACCTGTACGGCACCGCTGTATTGCTGGAGGAAGTGGGTAAGGTCATCGCTCCCGGCGGTGTGGGCGTGACCATCTCCAGCCAGTCCAGCCACCGTATGCCGGCGCTGACCCCGGAGGAGGACGAACAGTTGGCCTGTACCCCCACTGAGGAACTGCTGAAGCTGGACATCCTCCAGCCGAAGAATATCCGGGATACCCTCCACGCCTACCAGATGGCCAAACGCTGCAACGAGAAGCGTGTCATGGCAGAGAGCGTAAAGTGGGGCGAGAAAGGCGCACGGGTCAACTCCATCTCTCCCGGCATCATCGTCACGCCGCTGGCCCTGGATGAGTTCAACGGCCCCCGCGGTGATTTCTATAAAAATATGTTTGCCAAGTGTCCCGCTGGTCGCCCAGGTACAGCGGACGAGGTGGCCAACGTGGCGGAACTGCTGATGAGCAATAAGGGCGCCTTCATTACCGGGGCGGACTTCCTCATTGACGGCGGTGCGACAGCGTCTTATTTCTACGGGCCGCTGAAGCCGGAAAAATAAGCACAAGATTGAAACCAATCCGACTGCGGAACGTCGAACTGGCTTCTGCCCAGGATTTGGATTGGCAGAAGCCAGTTTTCGTTTTTCAAGAAAGGAGACGATTGTACATGAAAAAATTTTTGTCTTTATTGCTGGTGAGCCTGTTGACTTTCTCGCTGGCAGCCTGCGGCAACACTGCCGAAAGCAGCGAACCCCAAAACAGCCAGAGCCAGACAGAATCCGCCGAGGAAAGAACAGCACCGAAATCTTCTGAGGAGACAAGTACGACAGAGGGTAATTCCGATGCAGGTGCAGAACCTTCTGCAGAAGGCGCTGAGAGCAATGTCCTGGTGGTTTACTACTCCGCCACAGGCAATACGGAGGAAGCCGCAGGTTATATTGCGGATCTGACCGGCGGGACATTGTTTGAACTAGAGCCTGCTGATCCCTATACCGATGAGGATCTGAATTATAATGATGACAACAGCCGGGTCTCCCAGGAATATGCGGACGAAAGCCTGCGGGACGTGGAGCTTGTTGCGGACACCGTAGAGAACTGGGACAGCTATGATACGGTCTTTATTGGCTATCCCATTTGGTGGGGCATCGCGGCATGGCCCGTAGATGGTTTTGTAGAAGCCAATGATTTCACCGGAAAAACCGTAATTCCTTTCTGCACCTCTGCCAGCTCAGGCTTGGGCGAAAGCGGCGAATTGTTGGCGGAACAGGCTGGAACTGGTGACTGGCAGGAAGGGATGCGCTTCCGCTCCAGCGTCAGCGAAGAAGATGTGCAGACATGGCTGACGGAGTTGGGATTATAACAAAAAACAAAGTAAAGAAAATGGGATTGCAGCTTGCCGAACAGGATGCCTGTAACATTGAACATATTATGCTATTACAGTTGGAAATTCTGCATAGGTAATCAGAATGCTGGACAAAGAAAAATTTAAGGAGTGAACAGGGCTATGAAGAAAATGCTGATTGTATTTTATTCCTGGTCTAATGGCAACACGGAGCGTATAGCAAAGCTACTACAGGAGGCCACAGGTGCGGATATGGCAAGGATTGAGACGGTCGTTCCATATACCGGCAGCTATGACGATATAGTGCAGCAGGGTCAGGAGGAAGTGGAACGGAGCTTTGAGCCGGAAATTAGACCGTTAAGTATTAACATTCGTGAGTATGATGTGATTGCCATTGGCACACCGACATGGTGGTACACGATGGCACCCGCTATTCTTACATTCTTGCACCAGCAGGATTGGAACGGAAAAACTGTAGTACCGTTTCAAACCCATGGTGGATGGCCAGGGCATGTGCTAAAGGACATCGCTGGCAGCTGTGATGGCGCAAAGATTGTCTGCGGTATGCCAGTGAAATTCGACTCTTACGGCGGCAACCATCTGGAGACAAAAGAAGCAGAAATTGAGTCATGGGTGCAAAAAGTAAAAGCCCTGCTCTAAGGAGGAAGATAGATAGAATAGAAAGGTTGAGTGTATGATAAAAGAAAAGCGGGAAGATGGTGGGAATATGGGAAATTAGCCGTACTGGACTTGGAGGAATCCGGCAGAAAAATTGGCGAAAAGCTGTTTGTCTTGCTTTCCTCCAATCAAAAAAAG
>CAJFQI010000027.1 GCA_904419005.1 Candidatus Avimonas faecium
TGAAGGCGGACGGCCAGGTTTTGGTGGAGAAGCTCACGGATACCACGCCCGTGCAGCCCAGTGAGCCGGGCCCTCAGACCGGCGATGACTGCCGTATATCGGTTTGGAGCACGGCCCTGCTGATATGCAGCGGATCACTGATGGCTCTGCTGCTGGCGAAGAAGCGAAAAAAAGCGTAGCAAGGCAAACAGACCCCCGTTTATTCAAACGGGGGTCTGGCTTTTTCCGCACGATGGCTTGCTATGCTCGGGAGGCTGTTGTCCTTTTCCCGTGTCTTTGAATGAGGAGGGAGACGGCCGCCTTGATCCCATGCGGGTCTCAAGAGGACAGGAATCCGCATCGGCATGGGCTCCTCTTCCTGCATCTTGGGAAAGGTCTGGGAAAGTCCAGGGCTCTTGTTGTGTGGCGGCGGAATGGCCAAAACACATAGGCCAGAGATGCAGGGAGAATCGCTAACCATCAGGCTGCGGAGGAAAAAGGCAGGTACCGGCGAAAGGGCGCCTATCGGGCGGTGGCGTGCCGGGAAAATGGACGGATGTTTTCGTCCTGGAAGCGCCTAACATCGGTCTTGCAGAGCCGGGCATTTCCCTGCCGCAGGAGGCAAGAAGTCCCTGCCAGGGATCCCCGCCTTTCAGATTCCAGCCGCGAGATAGTGGGGAAGTTATTATATTTACAGAATCTACAAACAGGAAAAACGTGCGCGAGCCTCTCCAAAAGGCCGCGGGCTTTCGGCGAGCCGGTACAGCGGACTTTACATACATTTTACACGCTTTTTTCGTGCTTCTAACAGTATCTAACTTGTAGCTAAAAGAATGCCATATAAAATTTACGAGGTAGGATAATAAGCATGTGCAAAGATTTTAAAGGGTGTGAGGGTATGTTGAGTAAAATCAAACAGGCATCTTTACCTGGCCGGACCATGCGCAAGGCCGGGCAAAGACTGCTCAGCGGCATACTGTCGGCAGTAACGGCCGGCGGCATACTGCTTTCTGCTGTCCCAATTGCGCGCGCGGCGCAGCTTGAAGCCGGCCAAGTCATCGATGAAATCCTATCCGCAGACAGCCTGTCCATAGCGGACGGAATCAACTACGAACAGGCTACGTTTACAACCTCGGACGGCCGCACAGTCGCCGGCTTTATGCTGGACACCAATTACGGCGCAGAGGGCTCCGACCTGAAAATAGGCGTAGGGCTTCCCTATGGCGAGACCGCGTTCGGGATGCAGCCGGTGTCGGAGCAGCTGCGTTATGTGGCTCTCGGCGGGCGCAATGTCCTGGCGGGCGTAAACGCAGACTTTTACAACATGTCTACCGGCGAACCGGAAGGGGTGGTTGTGCAGGACGGCCAGCAGCTGCACGGCTGGGACGAATCGGACGCGACAGCGCGCCAGCCCTACCGTACGTTTTTTGGCGTCCTGAAGGACGGCACGGCCGTCATGGGATACTATGAAGAGTATCTTCAGTATAAGGACGAGCTGCAGCAGGCTGTCGGCGGGGACTTTATATTGGTAAAAGACGGGAAGGTCACCGACTTTGCCGAAGGCGTCGGCGGGGTGCCCGGCGAAAGCCTGTACGACCAGCCGAAGGAGCCGTATGCACGCACGGTCATCGGCATCCGCGGGGACGGCTCCGTATTTATCATCTGCGTAGACGGAAAGCGCCCCGACACCTATTCGGCGGGCCTTTCGCTTACCGAGATGGCGCAGCTGATGGTGGAGAACGGCGCCGTGCAGGCCATGAACCTTGATGGCGGCGGGTCGACTACCATGGTGGTGAAAGACCCCCAGAGCAGCGAGTACACACTCAAGAACTCGCCCTCCGACAATACCACCGGCCCCACGGGCGGCACAGAGCGCAGCGTGGCCAACTGCCTGTACTTCTACAACGATGACGAGACGGCCGCGCTGCCCGACGTCACGCTGGAAAAGGACACCGACGGCTACTATTTGATTGACAGCCTTGACGATTTTGAGCAGATAAACTACGACCCTCTGGCAGACTACCGCCTGGCCTGCGATATAGACGGCACGGGCAAAGCCATCGCGTCTGTCCAATCCTTCCGCGGGACGTTTGACGGCAACGGCAAATCAATCAACAACCTTTTGTTCGCGGGTTCCGATTCCCACGGCTTATTTGAACGCCTTGACGCAGGCTCCGAGGTAAAGGACCTGACCATTACGAATGCCACGCTGATATCCGTCTCGTCCGGCGTAGGCATACTGGCTGGTTCCTGCCAGGGCAAGGTCAGCAATGTCCGTGTGTCGGGGACCGTCCAGGGGGCCAGCAACGTCGGCGGGCTCATCGGGACTATCTCCGGCGGGGTCGTAGACGTGACCGACTGCCACGCGGTAGCCGATGTGACGGGTACGGACTCCTATGTAGGTATCCTGATCGGCAATGTTGAGGTGGATCTCGTCGGTGAGATCGCCCGCTGCTCCGCAAAGGGAACCGTAAGCGGCAAAACCGGCGTAGGCGGCCTGATCGGGCAGATGCGCCACAGCCTTACCACCACTGTGCGCGACTGCATGGTTACAGACACGGTCGTGACCGGAAACGGCGAAAACGCCGGCGGCATATGCGGCGCTTCCAAGTGCCACGTCGAGCGTTGCTTTGTCAAGGACGTGACCGTCATACAGCAGGCGCCCAACAACGGCAAGCAGTACAGCGCCTCCCTGCTGACTGGCTGGCAGAACTATAAGGGTACGGTCATATCCAACAACGTCGCTTTCAGCGGCACAGTTACGGCGGAAAACGACGTAAATTCCCACAGGATCACTCAGTACCAAAAGGGCGATCTCATCAACAACTACGCTTGTGAAACCATCACCGTCAACGGCCGGACGCGCAACGACGGATCGGACGAGGCCAGCGAGGGCATCACGATGCCCGAACGCGAGCTGATGAAGCAGGAACTGTATACCGGCCTCGGCTTTGAATTCGGCGAGGACAAGGCCTGGGTATGGGATCCCCAGTATAACATCCCGATTGTCAATAACAGCTGGTTTGAAATCCCCGCAAGCAGCAGCCCCGCGCTGATCATGGACGAGGAGGGGTACTTCCTTATTGACAGCGCCGACGACTTTGCGCAAATCCAAAAGGCGCCCGACGCAAAATACCGCCTGGCCAACGATTTGGACATCCGGTATACGCAGGTGCCGCAGATTGAAGAATTTTCGGGCGAGTTTGACGGGCAGGGCTATACCCTCAACGGCTATACGGCTTCTGTGCCTCTGTTCGGCACGCTCCAGCCTGGCGCCGTCCTCCGCGACCTTGCCATGGTCAACGCCGAAATCCACAGCGGCGCCGATTATGCGGCTGTAGCCGTGGGCGTATGCGATGGCGCTTCCATAACCGGCGTGAAGGTACACGGCACCGTCCAAAGTACATCCGAAAGCGCGCAGGGCGCCGCGGGCGTCGTAGCAGCGCTCCGCTCCAGCTCGGGCGAATACCTGGTGAACAACTGCTCGGCGTTGGTGAATGTGGATTCCACGGCCGGATACGCAGGAGCGGTATTCGGGTCCAGCGAAAGCGGGGCCAAGGGCCAAATCCGCGCCTGCCTGGCGCAGGGCTCGGTAAACGGCGCGGAATATGTAGGCGGCCTCGGCGGACGGATCGCCGCCTCCGCGGACGTAACCGTAAGCGATTGCGTCAGCAAGGCCGATGTAAGCGGGGAGGCCTATGTAGGCGGCCTGATTGGCTCCGCGGCCTGCAAAGTGCAGAGATGCCTGGTGGCAAACGTTGACATCCAGCAGCAGAGCCAGCAGGCCGAGGCCCAATATTCGGCGTCGTTCCTGAGCGGATACAGCGCCTACGGCCAGTCCGAGCTGCGCGGCAACGTCATCTACAGCGGGCAGATAAGCACCTCCAACCCCGAGGCGTCCTTTAACATAGGGGGAGCGGGGACAAGAGAGGACAACTTTGTAAGCGGTACCCTGGCCATCAACGGGGAATTCCGCCAGAGCGGCGACGCGGCCGCGGATGGCGTGACGGCCACGGCCGAGCAGCTGGGGACGCAGAGCTTTTACGAGCTCCTGGGCTTCGACTTTACGCAGGAAGGGCCCTGGGAATGGGACGGGGACATCCCCGCGCTCAAGAACAGCAGTGTGGATATTCCCGAAAAGACCTTCGTGATTGAAAACGACGTGATGAACGTCGGCTCGGATGAGACGCAGAGGCTGCTCACCTGGTACAGCCCGGTAAACGAAACCGTCCGTGTGCAGATTGCCCCCACCTCCGAGCTGGAGGACGGCCTGATGCCGGCCGGCGCGCTCACCATCCGCTCGGAGCCGATGAGCTGCTCGCTAGAGGGCATGAACCTGTTCCGCGCAACGCTGGACGGCTTGACGGAAAACACGGAATATTCTTACCGCATCGGCAGTGATTCCGCGGGCTGGACCGAGCTGAGGACCTTTGAAACCGGCAGCTTCGGCGACTTCTCCTTCCTCTTCGGCGGAGACCCGCAGATCGGCGCGAGCGGGGACATTGAAAACGATAAGAACGGCTGGCAGAACACGCTGGACCAGGTGGGCGAATATTTCCCCGACGCCAGCTTTATGCTGACTCTGGGGGATCAGATACATCACGCGGAAAGCGAGACGGAGTACAGCGAGTTCCTGTCCACAGGCGATTTCGCGACGCTGCCCCTGGCGGTGGCTATCGGGAATCACGACAGCAGCGGCGCGATATTCAAAGAGCATTTTTCCGTACCCAACCCCGTGGAGAGCGAGGGCGACACCGCCGCGGGCGGCGATTACTGGTTCATGTACAACAATGTGCTGGTCATGTGCCTCAACACCAACAACCTCAGCACGGCCCAGCACAAGAAGTTCCTGGAAGACACGCTGCAGGCCCACGGCGGCGAGGCCGATTGGAAGGTCGTCGTGTTCCACCAGTCGATATTCAGTATGGCCGACCATGCCTTTGAGGATGACATCCTTCAGCGCCGCCGTGAACTCGCGCCCCTGCTGTCGGAACTGGGCATTGACGTGGTGCTGATGGGCCACGACCACTCCTACACACGCAGCTACATGATGGATGGAGTAATACCGATTATTCCAGAAGAGGGTGTGACCGACAGCGTCACGGATCCCGCCGAGGGGCAGGTGCTGTACATCACGGCAAACTCCGCCTCGGGCAGCCAGTTCTACGAGTTCCAGAACGCGGAATTCAACTTTGCCGCGGTGAAGAACCAGGAAAACGTCGCTAACATCTCCAAAGTAGACGTTACCAAGGATTCCTTCACCATCACTACCTACCGCACCAGCGACATGAGCGAGGTTGACCGCTTTACCATCTACCGCACACCGGGCGCTTCCGTCACGGGCGTTACCCTTGACAAAGCCGAGCTTGAGCTCCAGGTGGGCCAGAGTGAGGCGCTGACCGCTGCGGTTGAGCCCGACGCCGCCGAGGATAAAACCCTGACCTGGGCTTCCAGCGATGAGAGCGTCGCCACGGTTGAAAACGGGGTAGTCACCGCGGTGGCGGAAGGCACGGCGACGATCAGCGTCACGACGGCGGACGGCGGCTTTACGGCCGAGTGCGTGGTAACGGTCAAAGCCGAGGACTCCTCAGGCGAGCAAAACCCGGGGGATGAGCAGAATCCTGGGGATGAACAGAACCCCGGCGGCGAGCAGAATCCTGAAGGCGGGCAGAACCCCGGCGGCGAGCAGAATCCCGCCGATGAACAGAATCCCGCCGATGAACAGAACCCCGGCGGTGGACAGAACCCCGGCGGTGGACAGAACCCTGAAGGCGGGCAGAGTCCCGACACGGGCGATCCCGAAACGCCCATAGGGGAGCTTATGCTCCTGGCATGCACGGCGGCTGCGTTCGTTGTGCTGAGCCGCAAAAGGAAAACGGCGATATAAACGCTGACGCGCCCAGAATGGCGCAGTCGCAGCGGCGCGTCAAGAAGCGAAGGCTTTGAGACGCGCCGCCTATTCATCTTTATACAAAAGGTGGTCCATGGAAGTGAACAAACGGAAAAGCTCTGCCCTGCCCTCGCTTATCCGCGGCATGAGCGGCAAAAAGAAACATGCTCTCGGCTACGCAGCCATCCTGCTGTTTATAGCAGCCATCATGACGGCGGCCATCCTATGGAATGCGGACAATCCCGTGGGCTATACTATGTACAACAGCCAGTCGATATCCTATGACAAAGGGCGGGTCGTGGAGATTATCGACGAGAGCCTGCAGCGCGAAAATGAGTACTCCAGCCGCTGGCTCGGCACGCAGCAGGTTCTGGTGCAGATGAGCAGCGGGAAGCTCAAGGGCAGCCGGATTGAAGTCAGCAACATCCTCAGCACAGACCATAACCTACTGCTTGGCGCAGGCGACGCCGTCATCGTCAAAGTCGATTCCCCCGAAGGCATCAAGCCGTTCTACAGCATCTATAACTATGACCGCACCGGCGGAATTGTGATTATCAGCGCGGTGTTCCTGCTTATGCTGATTCTGATAGGCAAAACGAAGGGGTTGCGCAGTGCGCTGGGCATATTCTTTACGCTGTTTTTTATCATAGAAGTGCTGCTGCCGATGCTCTACCACGGCTATTCCCCCATACTATGCTGCTTTATTACGGTGCTGCTGACCTCAACGGTGTGCCTGACGCTGCTGACGGGGATCAGCAAAAAGACGCTGCTCAATCTTGCGTCGGTACTGATAGGCATAGCGGTCGTGTCGGGATTCTACCTGCTGTTCACGCAGATCCTGCATTTGTCGGGCTACAACGCGGACGAAGCGGAGGAACTGCTGATCATTTCCCAGAATACGGGACTGAATATCGGCCAGCTTCTGTTTGTGGGGGTAACGATCGCGTCCCTGGGCGCGGTGATGGATATGACCATGTCTATCTCCAGCCCCTTGTTTGAGATGAAGCGCCTCCGGCCCGATATAGGCTTTCGGGAAATTGTCGAGTCGGGGCTGAGCATAGGCAAGGATATGAGCGGCACGATGAGCCAGACTCTGATACTCGCCTTCATCGGCTCGGCCCTGACGGCGATGCTGTCACTGATGTCGTATGGCGTAAGCGTCAATCAATTTTTAAGCTCCAATTACATGGCCATAGAGTTCCTGCACGGCATCATCGGCGGCACCTCCGTGATCCTATCAATCCCTGTAACGGTGCTGATGTGCGCGTGGTTTTTGAGCCGGGGCAAACGGCAGGAGCAGAGAGCAAGGCGGCAGTCCGAACGCAGAAAAACGCGCTGACTTTTTGCGGCATCGCCATCCTTTTCTGCCGGCTAGTCGGTTGCTGCATATCGTTTTTTACGCAATGCAAAGCCCTCCCATGTACTTCCTTACATCGGAGGGCTTTTGCCTATTGGCCGTTTTTGAGGGGCGGCTTATGGGACTAGGCTGAAAGGGAGCTGTGCGGGACGGAAGGCGTTCGGAACGCTGAACGGAAACAAGACGGCCGATTTTTATGGGTAGCGCGGGCGGATAACCTGAGCGGGAATAAGGATCCCAGGGAGGCATCGGCCGTTCCATCCGCCCTTAACGGGGGCGGGAAAAGGGCCGGTTTGTGCTTATGACAGCGGCTTCAACCGGAAAAGCCGCCGCCCGGGGGTTAAAGCCACGCGAGTATTTCCGCGGCGTTGGTATCCGGCTTGACCTTGGGCATGACCTTTTCTATGTGGCCTTGCTCGTCAATGAGGAAGGTGGTGCGCACCACGCCCATGGTGGTTTTGCCGTACAGCTTCTTTTCCTGCCAAACGCCGTAGGCCTGGATGGCGGCCAGCTCCGGGTCTGAAAGCAGGATAAAGGGCAGCCCGTATTTTTCCGCAAACCTGGCGTGCGAGGCGGTGCTGTCGCGGCTGATCCCGATCACTTCCACGCCCTTTTCCTGAAATTCCCCATACAGCCCGGCAAAGGCGCAGGCCTGTTTGGTACAGCCGGGCGTATTGTCCTTGGGATAGGAAATATAGGACCACCTTTTTCCCCGCAAAATCGGAAAGAGAAACCGCTGTTCCGTCCTTGTCCTTCAGGGTAAATTCTGGAGCTTTATCACCGATATTGAGCATAATCCTTCTCCTATTCTGTAATCATTTGGATTCCTTTTTCAAGGGTTTCAAAATCCAGCATCCCGCTGCTGTACGTCACGAGGTCCCCGTTTGCGTCAATGAAAAAGGTGGAGGGGAACCCGGTCACATAATAGGCGTTGACCGCCTGGAGCTCCGTATCAAAGAACACGTCAAATCCGAAGCCCTCCTGCGCGATATATTCCTTTGCAGACGCCATCGTCTCCTGGACGCCGTCGGTGGCGTTCACCATGAGGAACTGCACATCCGGGTATTTCTCATACGCCTTATCAAAATCCGGCATTTCCACCTTGCAGTAATAGCACCAGGTGGCCCAGAAGTTGAGGACGACCGGCTTTCCCCTGTAATCCGAAAGCTGCACCTCATTGCCGCCGGCATCGAGCACCGTAAAGTCCGGCGCTGTATAGGCGCTTCCTCCCGAAGCCGGATCCTGTGCCTGCGAATTCTGCATCAGGTTGTCTCCGCCGTAATTCTTGCTCAATACCTGATACAGGACGGCGGCGCCAGCAATTACCGCCACAAGGGCAGCCGCCAGAATGACCCATTTCATCTTGCTTTTCATGGTGGTGTTCCCCTCCTAGGACAGCAGCGCCAGGAACCGGCCAAACAGCCCCGTCGCCATAAGTACGCCGATGATTACCAGGAAAGCGCCGCTGGCGATGTTGATGACCCGGTAGTGCCTTTTAATAAAGGAGAAAGCGCCTTTGAGCTTATCAATGAGCACCGCGCTGACAAAAAACGGGATTCCAAGGCCCAGCGAATACAGCAGCAGCATTCCAACGCCTTGCAGCACCTTCCCCTGGCTGGTGGCCAGCATCAAAGCCGACCCCAGAAAAGCGCCGACGCAGGGCGTCCATCCGACCGAGAAAACCACGCCGAATAACACGGAAGAGAAGAATCCCAGGTTATCGGTTTTGGCCAGCTTGGTGCCTTTGAAGAGGCTGATCTTAAACACGCCGAGGAAATTGAGGCCGAAGAAGATCACGATCAGGCCCGTGATGATGTTCACGGCCGTTTGGTGCTGATGCAAGAGCCGGCCGAAGGTCCCCGCCAGGGCGCCCAAAAGGACGAATACGACGGTAAAGCCCAGGATAAAGCCTAAGGCGTTTTTGATAACCCGCCTATTCTTTCTGGCGCTGCCGCCGCCCCCGCTATTGTCCGTCCCGCCGGCAAAATACGAGATATAAATGGGAAGCATCGGCAACAGGCAGGGGGATACGAAGGTGATGATCCCCTCCAAAAACGAAATCAAATACTGCATGATACGGTTTCTCCTCTATAAGAGTTGATGCCGCCGATATCGTATACATGACTATATCCGCTTCTTTTCAGATACGCTGCGGCACTGGCGCTTCTGCCGCCGCTCAGGCAGTAGACAAATATGGGGGTTGCCTTATCGGGTACAACCCGGCGGATCGTTTCCAGCTCGTTCAGAGGGACGTTTACGCTTCCCTTGATATGGGAATCGGCATATTCCTCTTTGGTGCGGACGTCGAGCAAAACGGCGCCCTTGGTGCTTTCCCATTCTGCGACGCCCTGGTTGATATCCTTGCGGGTAAACAGGCCCAAGAACATGGCTTTTCCCATCCTTACTCGTTATTTTTTCCTATTATAGCAAGCGCCTGACGGAATTACCGTGACTTGGTCACAAACCAAAGGCCCCTGCCCGTACCGGCAGGAGCCTTTGCCAGCTCCGTGAACGCACCCCGCGTCATATCCGCCTTCCAAAGGCCGTGAGGGCCGCCGTAGGCATAAGCGGCAACCGGCTTTTCCCCCGCCAGGGCAGAGATCGCAATGGGGGCCGCGCCGGCTTCCGGCTTATTGCTTGCATGACAATGCCAAATATTCTTCCGCATAGTGTACGGCCACGGCGCCGTCCGATACGGCGGTCACGATTTGGCGAAGCGGCTTGGTCCGGACGTCGCCCGCGGCATACACGCCTTCTCTATTCGTCCTGGTGGATTCATCGGCCACGACATAGCCGAGGGCGTCCAGCTCCACAGCGCCTTCCAAAAAATCCGTGGCGGGTTTCCGGCCGATGCTGACGAAGACGCCGTCGCAGGCAAGCTCCCTGCTCGCTCCCGTCCGGACATCCCTTATCTGGATAGCGGTCAGCCTCTCATCCGCAAGGAGCGCAGAGACGGTGCTGTTCCATAGGAACTCCACATTTTCCGCCTTGAGCAGCGGGTCGTGATACACCTTTGTTGCCCGCAGGGTGTCCCGGCGATGGACCACATAGACCTTCTTCGCGAGACGGGAAAGATAGAGGGCGTCCGATGCGGCGGAATTCCCTCCGCCCACCACCACGACGGTTTTGTCCTTATAAAACCGGCCGTCGCAATGGGCGCAGTAATGGACGCCCCTGCCGGTCAGCTCCTGTTCCCCGGGGAGGCCCAACTCCCGCGGGTTCGCCCCGGCGGCGATGATCACGGCCTTCCCCTGAAATTCCCCGCCGGTTGTTTGAACCTTTTTTATTTCGCCGGAAAGCTCCACTGCGGCCGCTTCGGCGTATTTGGTTTTCGCGCCAAACCGTTCGGCCCCCTGCTGCATTTTCATGCTCAGGGTGAAGCCGTCGACGCCCTCCTCAAAGCCCGGATAGTTATCAATCTCTCCCGTCAGCGCCATCTGGCCGCCCGCCGCCATCCGTTCAAGCACAACGGTGTCGAATCCCGCCCGGGCCGCGTACAAAGCCGCCGCGTATCCGGCGGGGCCTCCGCCAATAACGATAATATCGTAAATGTGTCCCATAATTCACCCGCTTTCTTGGATTGTTATCCCGCCATGGCCGTGATACAATAGGGAATAGGCCGTAAATGTTAACCGGCGCCCTGCGTGAAGCCTACTTGCATTCGGTGCAGATATATTCGGGCACGGTGCGCTCATGGATCACCGATTCGTATAGCCGCCAGCCTCCCGCGAGATTGCAGCAGTCGTAGCCGTTCCCCGTCAGGATCCGGCAGGCGATGTAGGAGCGGAGGCCGGAATGGCAGTGGACATAGACCGGCTTGTCCTTAGGAATCCGGCCAAGGTTTTCGCGCAGGGAATCCAGCGGGATATTTACAAACCCATCAATCATGCCGCGGGCTGCCTCGGTTTTGGTCCGGACATCAAGCAGGGTCACGCTGCCGTCGCGGGGCAGGGCTTCCACGTCATGCCAGAAAAACTGCTTGACCTTGCCGGAAATCACATTTTCCGCAACGAATCCCACCATATTGACGGGGTCCTTGGCCGAGCCAAAGGGCGGCGCATAGCAAAGCTCCAGGTTCGCCAGATCCGTCACCTTGGCGCCAAAGCGGATGGCCGTTGCCAGGACGTCCATGCGCTTGTCTACGCCGTCAAAGCCGACAATCTGCGCCCCGAGCAGTTTGTGCGTTGCTTTATCCCACAATACCTTAATGGACATATTGGATGCCCCCGGGTAATAGGAGGCGTGGGAGCCGGAATAGGTGTAGGTTTTGTCGTACGCGATTCCCGCCGCTTTGGCGCTCTTTTCGCTTAGGCCCGTGGCGGCAACCGTCATGTCAAACAGCTTGAGGACGGACGAGCCCTGCGTGCCGGTATAGGCGCTGCCGTACCCGGCGATGTTGTCTGCCGCAATGCGGCCCTGCTTGTTGGCGGGCCCGGCAAGGGGGATGAACGCAGGATTGCCCGTGGCAAAGTCTTTGACCTCCACCGCGTCGCCGACCGCATAAATACCCGGAAGGCCCGTCTGCATATGGCTGTCCACAACGATGCTTCCGCGGGCATTCACCGGAATGCCGCAGGCCTTGGCCAGGGCGGTTTCCGGGCGCACCCCCACCGACAGGATAACCATGTCCGCGGGGATTTCTCCCCTTTGCAGGACAACGGCATGGTCCCGGATGGCGGTCACGCCGTTTTGCAGATACAGGCGGATCCCCTTCTTTTTGATATACCGATGGACATCCGCCGCCATATCCATATCCAGAGGGGCGATCAGGTGATCGGCGAGTTCAACGATGGATACATCCAGGCCCGCCTCGGCGAGGTTTTCCGCCATCTCCACCCCGATGTACCCTCCGCCGACCACGACGGCCGATCGCGGCTTGGCGGCATCCATGTAGTTTTTGATTTTCAGGGTGTCCGGAATATTGCGGAGGGTAAAAACCATCTCGCTGTCAGCGCCCGCAATATCCGGCTTGATCGGCTCGGCGCCGGGAGACAGGATCAGATTGTCGTAGGCTTCCTCGTAGGTTTCGCCCGTGTCGAGCTTTTTCACCGTTACGGTTTTCGCTTCAGGGTGGATTTTGACCGCCTCGCTGCATACCCGTACGTCGATGCGGAACCGGGCCCGGAAGCTTTCCGGCGTTTGCAGGGTCAGGTTTTCCCGGTCGGTGATGGCGCCGCCGATATAATACGGCAGGCCGCAGTTGGCGAAGGAGACGTATTCGCCCCTTTCCAAAATCACGATCTCGGCTGTTTCGTCCAGCCGTCTCAGCCTTGCGGCGGCGGAGGCCCCGCCGGCCACGCCGCCGATAATGATGGTTTTCATCGGTGTTTCCCTCTTTTCTGAAAGGAGTATCGTTGATGTTTTCGCAGGTGTACAAGGACATATTCCCGTTCTGGGAAGAAATTTCCGACGAGGCCCGGGAATATATCTGCCGGCATTCCGTTGCCATGACCTATTTGAAAGGCACAACCATCCACGACGGTTCGGAATGCTCCGGCGTATTCTTGATCCGCTCCGGATGCCTGAGGGTGTACATGATGTCTGAGAAGGGAAAGGATATCACGCTGTACCGCCTCTATCCCGGCGATATGTGTATGCTGTCCGCCTCCTGCGTCATCCAGGCCATTACCTTTGATGTGATGATTGACGCAGAGGAGGACAGCGAATGCTACGTCATCAGCGGCCCCGCCTTTGCTTCGGTCAGCGAGGACAATCCCAAAATCAAAATCTTTTCCCTAGAGACCGCGGTCAGCCGCTTTTCCGACGTGATGTGGGTGATGCAGCAGATCCTCTTTATGAGCATGGATCAAAGGCTGGCCATTTTCCTGTCCGATGAATCAAAGCGGATCGGCTCCGACGTCATCCCGCTGACTCACGAGCAGATCGCCAAATACATGGGATCTGCCCGTGAGGTGGTGACCCGGATGCTCAAGTATTTTGCGGGCGAGGGGATCGTCGAGCTTTCCCGGAAAGGGGTTAAAATCCTGGACAAAAAACGCCTGAGGGAGTTAGCCCTCTAGCATGGCGAGAATCTGGGCCTTCGGCCTGGCTCCTACCAGCCGGTTCACAACCTTGCCGTTTTTCATCACGACCAGAGTCGGGATGCTTGCGACGCCAAAGGCCTGCGCCAGCTCGGGTTCGCTGTCCACATTGACCTTGCCGACCAGGTACTGCGGATTTTCCTCGGCAATTTCATCCACCAAGGGGGAAACCATGCGGCAGGGGCCGCACCAGTCGGCGTAAAAATCGAGAAGAACTGTCTTTTCGCTGTTTTTGACCTGCTCAAAAGTATTCTTATTGACTGTAGATACGGACATCGTTCATGCCCCTTTCTTTTTGTTTTGCCTTTATTATACCCATCCCAAAGCCGTTTTTCAGTGACTGGGTCACAATCAATAAGCGCCGGCCTCTCCAAAAGAGAGCGGGAGCATTTGAACATCGCCATGAAAAGAGGAGGAAGTTCGTAGGAACTCCCTCCTCTTACGCGTTGCGCATCGCCGGCTTTTCCTCTGGAAGCATCCGGAACATAGGGAACAGCGTCCCGGACCAGGATGCCCTACAGCGTTCCCTTCCGCCCAAAGAAGCGCATCACCAGCTTGCGCACGCAGTCTGCCGGCACCACTAGGAAGGCGATCAGCAGCACCCGGCGCAGTTCCCCGAAGGTAAGCCCCGCCGTGCGGAAAAGGCTGCCGCCGTAGTAGATCAGCCCGATCTGGACGGCCGCCACCATCAGCATGATAACGAGGAAGGAGGGGTTCCGTCCCAGATGGGCCAGAAGGTTGACCCGGTGGGTGCGGGCATTGAAGGAGTTGAAGATGCCGGCAAAGATGAACAGCGCAAAAAAAGCGGTCATCCGGTAAATGTCGTCGTTGGCGTAGCGGAAGAGGAGCTTTACCGCCGGCAGCTTCAAAAACAGCACGCAGAGCGCAATGGTGAACACCCCCATGCAGAGGATCTGGCTGAGCATATACCGGTTGAGGACGGGTTCGTCCCGCCGCTTCGGCGGCTCGTGCATGTATTCTTCAAGCGGCGGCTCCCCGGCAAAGGCCAGGCCGGCCAGCGTATCCATGATGATGTTGATCCACAGCATCTGGATGACGGTGACGGGGGTGTCAATGCCGATGAACGGCCCGATGATTGAAATCCCCACCGCGCAGAGGTTCATGGTCAGCTGGAAGATGATGAATTTCCGGATGCTCTTAAAAATGGTCCGCCCATACAGGATGGCTTTGGCGATGGAGGCGATGTTGTCATCAAGGATGACGATGTCGCCGGCCTCCTTGGCAACCTCGGTCCCGCTGCCCATCGCAAAGCCGACGTCCGCTTTTTTGAGGGCCGGGGCGTCGTTGATGCCGTCCCCGGTCATCCCGGCGACCAGATCAAGCTCCTGCGCCAGCCGCACCAGCCGGCTTTTGTCGTTCGGCAGGGCGCGGGCGACCACCCGAAGGCGGGGCAGGAGCCTTTTGACCTCCTCGTCGCTCATGGCGCCCAGCTCGGCGCTGGTAAGCACCGCCTGCTTTGGAAGCGCCCCGCCCGGGAGGTCGTCGAGCAGGCCGGCCTCCCGGGCGATGGCCGCGGCGGTATCGCGGTTGTCCCCGGTGATCATCACCACCTGCACCCCGGCCCCCCGCACCTGGCGGACGGCCGCCCGCGCCTCGGGCCGGATTTCGTCCCGGATGCCGGCCAGCCCCACCAGAATCAGGTCGGCGAAGCCGCCGCCCTCCGTCACCGGCGTTTCCGAGACCACCAGGCAGAGCATCCGCATGGCCTGGGAGGTCAGCTCCTTCATCTTCTTTTCCAGGAACAGCCGGCTGGGCAGAGGGCAAATTCGTCCCCGTTCATCATAAAACCGCGTGCAGTGGGGGAGCAGCTTCTCCGGCGCGCCTTTTACCAAGGTCAGCTCCCGAGCCCCGTGCAGCTCGGCGGCCGAGAATTTGTGCTTGGAATCAAAGGGGATGACCCGCCCCTTTGTCCATTTTGTTACGGCGGGCCGCCCTTTTCCCGCCGCCGCGTATTCCATCAGGGCGCGGTCGGTCGCGTTCCCACCCAGCGCCTTTCCCTCCGAAAGGATGCTGCCGGAATTTTGTATACAGGAAAGCTCCACCAGCTCCCACAGCGGCTTTTTTCGGCGGAGCTCGGACGCCTTCCCGTATTCGGCCCCGTCCCCGGTCAGGAAGCGGGTGACCTCAAGCCTGCCGCGTGTCAGGGTGCCGGTTTTGTCGGTAAACAGGATGTTCAGGCTGCCGGAGGTTTCAATCCCCACCAGCTTGCGCACCAGCACATGGTCCTTGAGCATCCGCCGCATGTTGGAGGAAAGGACCACCGTAATCATCATCGGGAGCCCCTCCGGCACCGCGACCACCACCACCGTGATCGCCAGGGTCAGGGCGTGCAGGATATGCTCAAACAGCCCCGCCGGGTTGGCGGCGATCCATTGCCCCATCCGTACGACGTTCATGCCGTTGTCAAGAAGGAGGGAGTGGAACAGGTCCGCAGCCGCGACCAGCCCGGCCGCGCCGTAGCCCAGGCGGCTGATGGTATGCGCCAGATTGCCCAGCCGCACCTTGAGCGGGCTCTCCCGGGTTTCCTCCTGCACCTCCCGCGCCATATGCCCGTAGCAGGTGGCGTCCCCGACGGCGCGCACCCGCATCTCCCCCTCGCCGGAGCAGACCACGCTGCCCCGGAACAGCCGGTTCGGCGAAAGGAAATCCCGCCCGTCGTCCTGCTCCGGACCGGGGCGCTTGACCGCCTCCTTGCTTTCGCCGTTCAAGGCGGATTGGTCGACATGCAGCTCACCGGACAGCAGGAGGCCGTCCGCCGGCACGCGTTCCCCTGCCTGGAGCAGGACGACATCCCCGACGACGATTTCCGCAATCGGCAGCTCGCGGATTTTTCCGTCCCGGCGGACGCGGCATTTGGTGCGCTGGGCGTCCTCCTGGAGTTTGGCAAACGCGGATTCGCTTCCGTATTCCGACAGGGTTGATACAAAGGTCGCCAGGAAGATGGCAATGGCGATGCCCGCCGATTCGTACCAGTCAAAATGCCGGAATAAAAAAAGGACGTTGACCGCCAGGGCGGCCAGAAGCACCTTGATGATCGGGTCGCCGAAGCTGTCTAGGAATTGGCGGAAAAACCCCCGGCGCTTCCGTTGCGTCAAATGGTTGGAGCCATGCTCCCGGCGGGATTGCTCCGCTTGTTCGGTGGTGAGGCCCGCGGCAGGGGAAGCGTTGGACGTCATGGGCGGTTCACTCCTTCGGATGTGGTCGGGCATTGGCCGAGCCCTCTACCATACTCTATTCGCGAAGGGTGGACAATATGCCGGCTTGTTTCCCTGGACATCAGCGAAAGGGAGGCTTTCCCGACACGGGAAAGCCTCCCTTTCTAATGCTGGGATCGTCCCGCCCATGTCGGCAATCCCTTTTTTGCCTTCCTGGGCCCTCCGTCAATTCAGCCCCTGTTCGGTTACCTGGTCAAACAGCCGCCGCACCTCCTGCGCCAACGAAAGATGCTCCGCGTGTTCCAGCTCCGGGTCGCCGGCGATCAGGGAGCGGGCCTCCGCCTGCGCGTCCAGGAACAAGGGCATGTCGCCGTTCAGGTCGGCGATCTTGAGGTCGGGCAGCCCGTGCTGGCGGGAGCCGAAAAAGTCGCCTGGGCCGCGCAGCTTCAAATCCTCGTCCGCAATCTTGAAGCCGTCGTTGGTGGAGCACATGACCTTGAGCCGGCGGACCGCTTCCTCGTTACGGGCGTCGGAGATCAGGATACAGGTGGATTTGTGCTTGCCCCGCCCGACCCGGCCGCGGAGCTGGTGGAGCTGTGCCAGGCCGAACCGTTCGGCGTTTTCAATCACCATAATGACCGCGTTCGGCACGTCCACCCCGACTTCAATGACCGTGGTGGACACCAGGATTGACAGCTCGTTGCGGGCAAAGGCGGCCATCACCTGCTCCTTTTGTGCCGGCTTCATCCGCCCGTGCAGAAGGCCGAGGGCGATCCCCTTAAACGGTCCGGCCGCCAGCTTCTGCGCGTATTCGGTGGCGCTGGCCAGGTCGGTTTCTCCTTCCTCGTCTTCCACCAGGGGGCAGACGATATAGGCCTGCCGGCCCTCGGCAATGTGCTTTTTGACATAATTGTACGCCCGCTCCCGTTTGTCGCTGCGCACCGCGTAGGTCTCAATCGGCTGGCGGCCGGGCGGGAGCTCGTCCAGGAGCGATACGTCAAGGTCGCCGTAAATAATTAGCGCAAGGGTGCGGGGGATGGGGGTGGCGGACATGACCAGCATGTGGGGGTTTACCCCCTTGGCGGCGAGCTCCGCCCGCTGCCCGACCCCGAAACGGTGCTGCTCGTCGGTGACGACCAGCCCCAGCCGGGCAAAGCGCACCCCTTCGGACAGCAGGGCGTGGGTCCCGACAAGGAGGTCGATCTCCCCGTCCGCCAGCCGCGCCAGGACCTCCCGCTTCTCGGCCGCGGGCAGGGAGCCGGTGAGCAGCCCCACCCGGATCTTGCCCGGGGCCAGCAGGGAGGACAGGGAGCGGGCGTGCTGCTCGGCCAGGATCTCGGTGGGCGCCATCAGGGCGGCCTGCCAGCCGTTGCGGATCGCGGTATACGCCACCCCCGCAGCTACCGCGGTTTTGCCGCTTCCCACGTCCCCCTGGATCAAACGGCTCATGGGGGAGTCCCCCTGCATGTCGCGCAGGCAGTCGGCGATGGCCCGCCGCTGCGCCCCGGTGGGGGAGAAGGGCAGGAGGGAGTAGAACTCCGCGCTGTAATCCTTCGCCATGACGGCGGCGTTGGCGCTGCGGGCACGTCCCTTGAGGCGGAGCAGCCCCAGCTGAAGGACGAGAAGCTCCTCAAATACCAGGCGCTTGCGGGCGACCGCCAGCGTCTCGCTGCTCGTGGGGAAGTGGATATTTTCCAGCGCAAACCGGCGGGTGCATAGGCCGTGGCGCAGGCGCAGCTCCGCCGGTAGGGGATCGTCGTCCAGCGCCGCTCCCAGCGCGTCCAGCGCCCGGGCGACGCAGCCCTCAATCACCCGGGTGGACAACCCCTCCGTCTGCCGGTAAATCGGGCGGATACGCTGGCCGCCTTCCGCGGGTTCAATCAGGGGGGAGGCCATCTCCCGATGGGTAAAATCCCCGCCCACCGGACCGAAAAAGAGGTATTCCTCCCCGGCGCGCACCTTTGCGGCAGCGTATTTGTTGTTGAACAGGGTTACCCGCATCACCGCGGCCCCGTCGCTCGCCCGGAATTTATACAAGGTCATCCCCTTGCGCACGCGGTGCTCCGCCGGGGCCTCCACCGCCTTGGCCTTGATGCAGCAGGGCTCTCCAAACGGCGCGTCCGGGATGGCCGTGAGCTTTGACCAATCCTCGTACGCGCGGGGGATATTGCGCACCAGCGCGCCGACGGTATCCACGCCCAGCCGCTCAAACTGCGCCGCGCGGCGCTCTCCCACGCCCTTGAGGTAGCGCAGAGGGGTATCCATAGTAATCACGGGGGATTTCAAGGATCCAGACAAGCCGACCGCCTCCTTTGCCGGTGGATTTCCGGCGGAATCCCGGAACCTTTATTCTCTCTGTATTATACCCGCGCCGGAGCCGTCCCGCAAGCTTCTTTATCCCCGCCCAGCTTGGCATAAGTGGACAGCGCGCCTCTTATATATGGAGCAGAAGGGGACGCGGGAGGGCGGAAAGGGATAAGCGGGGTAGCCGCGCCGCCCTCCGGAGAAGCGCGGGCGGTGCAATCCGCCGCCCAATAGAAAGGATGAAGCGTATGTATGGGATTATCCGCCTGCGCCGGAGCCTGTGCGCGATGGCGGCGATGTTTTTGGCGGGGGTGATCTGCATCGCCATCGGGGCCGGCCAATCGGCGGCGCAGACCGCCGAGCCCGCGCAGGAGGAAGGAGTCAGCCTGCCGATCGTGATGTATCACGGCCTGCTTAAGGAGGAGAAGCGGCAGGGGCCGTACGTGATTTCCCCCGACCTGTTTGAAAGCGACCTGCGTTATCTCAAGGAGCACGGCTATACCACGGTGGTGGTGCAGGATCTCATCCACTATGTGCAGGATGGGACCCCGCTGCCGGAGAAGCCGGTTATGCTTACCTTTGACGACGGCTATTACAACAATTACCTGTACGCCTACCCGCTGCTGCAGCAATACCAGTGCAGGATCGTGCTGTCCCCCATCGGGCGGTACGCCGAGCAGGACAGCCATGAGGAAACCCTCCACGCCAATTATTCCAACGCCTCCTGGGCGCAGCTGAAGGAGATGATGGATTCCGGGCTGGTGGAAGTGCAGAACCATTCCTACGATATGCACCGGGACGGCACGGCCGGCCAGCGCAAGGGGGCGAAGCGGGTCAACGGCGAAACGGTGGAGCAGTATGCCCAGGCCCTGCGGGAGGACGTGCAGAAAATGCAGGATGCGGTGACGAAGAACATTGGCTTTACCCCGACCGCCTTTACCTATCCCTTCGGCGCGATCAGCAGGGAATCCGTCCCCATCCTCAAGGAGATGGGCTTTGAGGCCACCCTGACCTGCGAAAGCCGGATCAACCGGATCACGCGGGATCCGGAATGCCTGTACGGCCTGGGCCGCTACCGGCGTCCTCCGGAGGAAAGCAGCCGTGAATTTTTTACCGATACAATGAAACTGGAAGGCTGAGGCGGCAGGGGATAGGGCGTACGGCGGAGCCGGGCGCCCTGCTTTCCCTTTTCTGGCGGTTGGGCTTTTGGCATCCACTGTCAGGCGATGGCGCCTTTTCTTTCTAGGTGTTTTTTATTCGTAAGAATGGATAAGAAAAATGATAAGCTCTGATCCATCCTTTATATTTCTGTTTCCAGCATTTTCCGCAGGCATTGTAAAAAAATATTTGCTGCTTTAGAGAACACTGGATATTTTTTCCAGACGATAAAGCCATATGCTTCCAATCGAGGGGAAAGGGGACGGAAACAAAGGCGGCTGCCCTGCGTATTGATGAGCTTGTCATAGCACAGAGCGTATCCAAGCCCTTCATCCACCAAGAGGGAAGCGTTAAAAAGCAGGTTGTAAGTGGCCACAATATGCAGCTCCGACTCTTCCCGCTGAAGCCATTGGCTCCGATATACGCTGTCCCCTTTTTGATGGGAAACAATCAAGGGCTTGTCCCACAGATCCTCCGGGCAGATGGCCTCTTTTTCAGCCAAGGGGGAATCCCTCCGCATAAGCACGCCCCATGTGTCTTTGATGGGAACCGGGATCGCCTCATATTTCTGCGTGTCAATTTCTGCGGACAGGAGCCCAAAATCAATAAGCCCCTTATCCAGATATTCCAACACATGCTCTGCATTGCCGCTGGAAATGTGGTATTGGATATCTGGATATTTTGTTTGCAGTTTTTTGGCGACCACAGCAAATAAGCGTACAATTTCGGTCTCCCCTGTCCCTATAAACACATTTCCGGCAATGGTTTCATCGGATTGGGCTATCTCATTTTCTGTCCGCTTGACAAGTGAGAGGATTTCTTCCGCACGCTTGCGCAGGATCATCCCTTCCTCGGTCAAGATGACCTTGCGCGAGCCTTTTACTCCACGGATTAAAAGCTGTTTTCCCAGCTCATCCTCCAGGTTTTTCAGCTGGGTGGATAAGGCAGGCTGAGATATATGCAGAGATTCGGCGGCGGCGGTAATATTCTGTTCTCTTGCCACCGCTAAAAAATATTCCATTACGCGCAGTTCCATTTAGATCGCCCCCTATCCGTCAGTATAACCAGTGATTCCATAAGAGTCAATTATGAAGATCAATAAATGATAAGTATTTGCTATTTTATTTGCTGAGCAGTACACTATAAACAAAAGAAAATAGCAATGAAAAGAGGTTATTTCCAATGGAAGCACAGATGCTCAAAGATAAGGTCGCCATCATCACCGGAGCCAGTTATGGCATGGGGCAGTCAATGGCGGAACTGTTTGCGGAGGAAGGCGCAGCCGTGGTCATCACCGCCCGGCACCAGGAAAAGCTGGATGCCGTCGTGGAAGGCATCCGCCAAAAAGGAGGAAAGGCGGTCGGCGTGGTAGCCGATGTTTGCTCCACCGAGGACACCAAGCGGGTGTTTGAGACGGCATTGAAAGAATTCGGGGATGCGGACATCCTCATCAACAACGCCGGTATCGGGGAACAGAAAATGATCGACGAAACCGATGATGAATGGATGATGGTTGTGATGAACACCAACCTGGGCGGCCCCATGCGGTATATCCGGGAGGCTCTGAAGATTTTCCTGCCCAAAAACGACGGGGTGATCATTAACGTATCCTCCGTCAATGGAACGCGGCCTTTCTGCGGGGCAACCTACACTTCTACCAAAGGGGCTTTGAACACGCTCACTAAGAATGTGGCCATGCGGCTCATCAACACCAACATCCGCTGCAATGCGGTCGCTCCCGGAGCCACGGTTACCCCGGCGCACTTGGCCAATAAGGCGGGAGAGCAGCCGGGCGGGTCGGAAATGCTGAAGTACAGCGGCCATTTCGTTTACTTCCCCGGCCCGGAGTGCGACCCCATGGATCAGGCGTATGCCTGCCTGTACCTGGCCAGCAAGATGGGACGCCATGTGAAGGGACAGGTATTGCAGGTGTGCAACGGGGCTTTCCTGTAAGCGGTGGGATAACCGTATGATCGGGGGCTGAACTATCATGAAATGGTCATGGTTGGCTTGCCTTTGACAGTCCCTATGGCAATGAGCTCCTCCCGCTTTCCGTTCTTCCGGCGAAAGCAAGCGTACTTGTCCCCCTCAAACAGGCGGCTGGTATGGAAGGGGAACAATATCCAAGGGCTGGTGCCCTGAAGTGAACGGGCTGATTGGGCGGCAGCGGCGATTCTTTTGGCATGCGCTTGCAGGGCAGCGGCACTCCGCAGCCATGGGATGCCACGGATGGGCGGTTGCAGGGATCCAGCTATCTGGCCCCAGTGCATGGGAGCTTGCGGCGACGGAGGGATGAAAAGGCAGCGGCAAGCCTGTGCCTACGACTCTTAAAACAGCAGGACTGCCTGGGACATCGGTTGAAAAGGAAGTAGGGAAGGCTATGAAAAATGTTCGATCCGTATGGATGATTGCCGTTTTCTCCTTATCGGTGCTGCTTGCGGGCTGCAGCGTAAATGAGCAGGAGAAGGGGAAACCGGAAAGCGGTTCTTCCTTTCCCATAGAGATATCATCGGAAACTGCAACGCCGGCGGAACCAGAAGGCATCAAGTCGCAATCTAGTATTGCCCCCGACCAGCCCCCAGGGTCTTCCTTGAGTACGGCCCTGGAACCACAAACGACACATAACGGAACGACGGGAGAGGAAAATAACGTAATGAAAATGAACGTACAGGTTGGCGGCAGCACTTTCACGGCTGTCTTGGAAGAAAATGCGGCGGTAAATGCTCTGGTGGAAATGATGAGGCAGGGGCCTGTCTCTATCCCGATGAGGGACTATTCTGGCTTTGAAAAAGTGGGGCCGCTTGGAACAAGCCTTCCCACCAGCAACAGCCAGACCACGACACACGCCGGTGACATTGTGCTGTATCAGGGAAATCAGATCGTTGTGTTCTACGGATCTAATTCCTGGAGCTATACCCGGCTGGGCCGCATTGCCGATCTTACTGGATGGGAAAAGGCTCTGGGCAGTGGCGATGTGACCGTCATCTTTTCTTTGGAGGGCGGGGATGAAAACCGGTAGAACAAATACTATATGACAGAACGTTCATTCCACCGTCCAGGCACAGCAAAGGACGGAAAGCGTACACAAATTTATCGGCGCGGTCAAGTGGGCGGCTATGCAGGCCCCTCCGGGAACGGCGGCCAGAGAAACCAGAGAAAATGGAAAACGTGCTCAAAAGCCTTAGCGGAGCGAGAGCATAGCAAAGCAAAAACGGTATAGCCACAGGCTATACCGTTTAAAAATTTCCGTTTAAATCCAGAGGATGCCTAAGCGGCGCCGCCAGGCTATTCCACCGAAATAAAGTAATAATACACCGGCTGCCCGCCGTTGACGATGGTAATGTCCACCGTGTCTCCGACCTTGGCTTGGATCGCATCCCGGGCGGCCTCCGCATCGGCTTCGGTCATATTTTCCCCGTAAATCAGCGTGATGAAGTTGACCTCTTTGCCAGTGATCTTTCGGGTATTGATAATGCTCTTGGTCAGCTTAACCGCCGCATGGTGGATATCCGTATCGCTGAAAACAACCTTGCCGTTTTCAAGCGCGAGGATTTCCCCTTCTTTAATGGAGTGCCCGCCGAATTCGCTGTCCCTGGCCGCAAAGGTGACGGAGCCGGTTGACACATTGTCTGCGGCCTTCATCATGTTGAGCAGGTTTTCCTCCTCCGTTGCGTCGGGGTCAAAGCTCAGCATGGCGGAAATCCCTTGGGGGATGGTGCGGGTCTGCAGCACATGGACTTTCCGGTCGGCCAATGGCACCGCCTGCTCCGCCGCGAGGATAATGTTTTTGTTGTTGGGCAGCACATAAACCACTTTGGCCGGGGTCGCTTCAATTGCGTTGAGGATGTCGTCGGTTGAGGGATTCATGGTCTGTCCGCCGGATACGATGCTCTCACACCCGAGATCATTAAAGAGGGTATGCAGCCCTTCGCCCGCCGCGACGGCGACAAAGCCGACCTCGTTTTCCGGCTCCGCCCTCTTGGGGGCTTCCGGGCCGGCGGCCTCCTCCGGAACCCAGGCGGCATTGGCGTGCTGGATGCGCATGTTTTCCACCTTGACGGTTTCAAACTGGCCGTACTTTATCCCTTCGGAGAGGGCTTTGCCGGGGTCGTTGGTGTGGACGTGGACCTTGATGATGTCTTCGTCGTCGACCACCACCACGCAGTCGCCGATCGATTCCAAATACGCGCGCAGACGCAGCGGGTCGCGGGTATTGCCCTTTTCGCGGTCCACGATGAATTCGGTGCAGTAGGTAAAGGTGATCTCCGTTTCAAAGGAGCCGGCCGCGCTGGCCTTTTTTGCCGGCGCGGGGGCGGCCCCTTCCTCGCCTTCTTCTATGGCCCCGCCCTTAAAGACGTTCTGCATGGCGCGGAGGATGATGCACAGGCCCTGGCCGCCGGCATCGACGACGCCTGCCTTTTTCAGCACGGGCAAAAGCTCCGGCGTACGCTGAAGGGAGGCTTCCGCCTCCTCGCAGATCGCCTGCCAGACCGGGAGGACCTCCGGATCCTTGTCCGCCGCTTCCCGCCCTTTGGCGGCCGCTTCCCGCGCCACGGTCAGGATGGTGCCCTCCGTCGGTTTCATCACCGCCTTATAGGCCGCCTCCACCCCCAGGGTGAGGGCGGCGGCCAGGGCGGCGCCGTCGGCCTCCGCTTTGCCTTTCAGACCCTTGGAAAAACCGCGGAACAGCAGAGACAGGATCACACCGGAATTCCCGCGGGCGCCGCGGAGCAGCGCGGCGGAGGCGACATCCGCCGTCTCGCTGACCGTCGGATCCTCCAGGCGCGCCAGCTCCCGCCCCGCAGCGGAAAGGGTCATCGACATATTCGTACCGGTATCCCCGTCGGGGACGGGGAAGATATTCAGCTCGTCGACCTCGTGCTTTTTTTTGGCAAGGCAATTGGATGCCGATATCATCGCGTCGCGCAGAACTTTTCCATCTATCAACTTAAGCACTCCCTTAGCAGGTGCTGCTGCACCGGATTATTCGGACTTCATTCCGTCCACAAACACATTGACCTTTTTAACTTGGAGGCCGGTGGCCTCTTCGACGGTGTAACGCACCTTGTTGACAATGCTTTTGGCAATGGCCGAAATATTCATGCCGTAAATCACGGAAATATGCAGGTCAATCACGAGCCGGTCGTTCTCGCTGCGCACACGGATCCCCTCGTCCGCATAGGAGCGGCGGGTAATCAGCGAGCGCAGCCCCTGCTTCGCCCCGCTTTTTACCATGCCGGCCACCCCGTAGCAGGAGGAAGCGGCATACCCCACGAGGTACGCGAAATATTCCTGTGAAATTTCAATAGTGCCCAGGTGGTTTTCGATTCGAATCATACCTAGCAACCTGCCTTTCCGATGTCGTTTGCCGCCGCCCGGCCCCGGCCGGCGGAAGGCCAATACCCCATTATGAAAAATGCCAGCTCCCGATACCGTAAAAGACGTCAAACGCGGTCGCGGCCACCCCGGAGAGGGAACGGTCGTAGGCCGCAAGCCCAGACCGCCAGCAGAGGGGGATGTAGGGGACGTCGGCGGTAAAGGCATCGACAAATTCCTGCAGGGTCTGCTGCCCGCCGCGGTATGCGCGGTAGGCCGCCGCAGCGCCTTCCCCGGTATCAACGCCATAGGCCGCCGCCCCGCCCGAAGAGAGCAGGGGCTCCAGCCCCATATTGGCCGACAGACGGATTTCTCCCAAATACAGGTCAAAATCGCCGTCCTGCAGACGTTCTTCATATTCCGAAAAGGATACGGTAACGGTTTGGAGCGTGATGCCTGCCTTGGAAAGCTGCTGGGCCAGCAGTTCGGCGGCCGCCGAACGAAAGCTGTTGCCCTCGCTGACAAGCAATTCCAAAGAAAGCGGGTGCCCATCCGTATTATTATAACCTGCTTGTTCCAATTGTGCAACCGCCACCGCGATATTTTCGTTTGCGTCAAAGCCCTTTAATTCGACAGCCGGCCCCCACTGCGGGCTGAACGGCGTCGTCGCAGCCTGCGCACGGCCCGCAAAGGCGTTGGAGGCAAGCTCCTCGCGGCCGACCGCCGCCGAAAGGGCCAAGCGCACCGCAGGATCCGCCAAGGGCTCCCGGCGGCTGTTTATACCAAGGAACACCAGCGAGTTCAGGGGAACGCTGATACTGGCGCTCGTGGTGCGGGGGATGTCCCCGCTGGACAGGTCGTCAAAATAATAGCTGATCGTTCCGCTTTCAAGCGCCCGGATCGTGGTGTCCCCTTCCGGGTAGTCCTTCAGCTGGATGGTTTCAAAGGAAAGGGAGCCGGCATACTGCGGATTGGCCGTAAGCGCCGGGGACCCGCCGGCGGAAAACACATAGGGCCCGCTCCCGACCGGCGCATCCTCCGTCCCCTGCTTTACTACGGGGAAGGAAAGGCAGGCGGCCGCATTGGGATCGGGGGAGGACAGGGAAAAGGTCAGCGTTTTCCCTCCCTCATCCGCGGAAACGCCGGAAACATTCTGCAGCAGGGAGGCATAGTGGGAGGAAGCCTTTGCCGCGCGGAACGAGGCGGTGACGTCGGCCGCCGTAACAGCCGTTCCATCCGAAAAGACAGCGTTTTCCCGCAGGACGGCCGTCACCGCGGAGGACGTGACCTCCACCGAGGCTGCCAGCGACGGCTGCGCCGTCCACTCGGCATCCAGAGCGGTCAGGCCCTGGTACAGAAGGGGCGCCAGATACAGGTTGCTGCGGGTTGCCGCCGTGTAGGGGTTCAGCGTATCGCCGCTGCTGTAACAGAGGGTAAAGGCTTTCTCCGTTGCAGCCCCCCCCGAGGAACCGATGCTCCCCGTGGTACTGGAGGATTCCTCGGAGGAATTTTCATAATAGCTTTTCGGGAGGGTGGAACACCCCCCCAGAGTGACGAGAAGCGCGAGGCTCCCTCCTAAAGCGAGCAGCCGTTTCCGGAGCCCGCGGGATTTCCGGTTATTCAAAGCGATTCTCCTTTGGCGTGAGCGCAAGCAGCCGGCGGCCGTTAGGCTATCAAAGAAAAGGGGGCGCCTTCCGCCTTTTGACAGGCAAGAGACGGAAAGTGGAAAAACGGCGGGTACAGCCCCCGCCCGCCATGCGGCATTGCGAAATATCCAGTCCTCGCATTGCCAAGGCGCAGGGGATTCTTCGTCCATAGGCCGCTCTTCGACGCTTATAAAACGTTCAGGCGTTCTATCCCGACGGTTTTCCCCGTGGCGTCGTCCAGCGTGAGGAGGACGGCGTTCAGCTGACAGGGGCCATCCGCCGTGCTGAAGCGGACCGGGAGCTTGCCGTGCATCTTGGCAATCGACTGCTCCGGTTTCACCCCCAGCACCGACTGGACCGGGCCGGTCATCCCGACGTCGGTTAAGAAGCCGGTCCCTTCCGGCAGGATCTGCTCATCCGCCGTCTGCACATGGGTGTGGGTGCCGACCAGGGCGGAAATGCGCCCGTCGGCGTAATAAGCGAGCGCTTTTTTTTCCGCCGTTGCCTCGGCGTGGAAATCGACGATGCAAAAGCGGGGATTCCCCGCCTCGTTCAAAAGCAAATCCAGGGTATCAAACGGGCAGGCCAGCGGCTCCAAATATACGACGCCCAGCAGGCTGATGACGGCTACCTGATAACGGCCGCGGTCGACCATATACAGACCCCGGCCGGGGGCGGATGCCGGGTAGTTGGCCGGGCGGAGCAGCGCCGGGTTCTTATCAAGCACGTCGTAAAGCTCCCGCCGGCGGAAGGTGTGGTTCCCGCCGGTGATGACGTCCGCGCCGCTGTCAAAAATATGCGCGGCCGCCGAAGGCGTCAGGCCGTTGCCGTCCGCCGCGTTTTCTCCGTTGACAATGCAGATGTCAACGCCGTACAGCCGCTTGATTCCAGGAAGGGTTTTGCGCAGATGGGCGCATCCAGCGCCGCCGACGACATCCCCGACGCAAAGTATTCTCACGGTTTTCCTCCTTTGCTTCTCGTCCGGCGGCGTTTCCGCCGCGGGTTCCGGGATCCCTGGGTGGCGCGGTGTTGGTCTCCCTTCCGCCGCGCCCGGCGGCGGATAACGACAGATTTTATTTTAACATAAATTTTAGGAAAATCAATGCTTGCTTTCCCAGGCGGCGCGGCGCCTTCCTTAGCATGGGCGTTTTGCCGCCCGTTATTCCCTGGGCTTCCAGCAAAGGGCGGCACGGAAAAGGCCCTGGGGCGTTATTGCCCCAGGGCCTGCCATAAACAAGGCGCTTCGGTTTTTCCGCCGTTTATTTTGCGTAATCAACGGCACGGTTTTCGCGGATCAGGTTCACCTTGATCTGGCCGGGATAATCCAGATTGGCTTCAATCTTTTTGGCGATATCCCGGGCCAGCAGGACCATCTGGTCGTCGCTGACCATCTCCGGACGGACGGTAATGCGGACCTCCCGCCCTGCCTGGATGGCGAAGGAGCGTTCCACGCCGGGGAACTCGTTGGCGATCTCTTCAAGCTTTTCCAGACGCTTGATGTAGTTCTCCAGGTTTTCACGCCGGGCGCCCGGCCGGGCGGCGGAGATGGCGTCCGCCGCTTGAACCAGACAGGCGACCACGGTCTTGGCCTCCACGTCGCCGTGATGGGCCTGAATAGCGTGGACGACCGCTTCGCTTTCCTTGTACTTACGGGCGATGTCTACGCCGATTTCCACATGGGAGCCCTCGATCTCATGGTCAACGGCTTTGCCGATGTCATGCAGCAGGCCGGCGCGGCGGGCGATGACCGGGTCGATGCCTAGCTCGCTCGCCATCATGCCGGAAAGGAAGGCCACCTCCATAGAGTGGGTCAGGACATTCTGGCCGTAGCTGGTACGGTAGCGCAGGCGGCCGAGCAGCCGCATGATTTCGGGATGGATGCCGTGCAGGCCGGTTTCCAGAACGGCCCGCTCGCCCTCCTGTTTGATCGTGGCTTCCACCTCGCGGCGGGCCTTTTCCACCATTTCCTCAATCCGGGCCGGATGGATCCGCCCGTCGGAAATCAAGCGCTCCAGCGCAATGCGGGCAATCTCGCGGCGCACCGGGTCAAAGCTGGAAAGGGTGATCGCCTCCGGGGTGTCGTCGATGATCAGGTCCACACCAGTGAGGGTCTCAATCGCGCGTATGTTGCGCCCTTCCCGGCCGATGATACGGCCCTTCATTTCGTCGTTGGGCAGCGGAACCACCGAAACGGTGGTTTCCGCCACCTGGTCGGCGGCACAGCGCTGGATCGCGAGGGAAATCAGGTTGCGGGCGCGCTGGTCGGCTTCTTCCTTCATCTGGGCTTCGACCTCGCTGATCTTCAGCGCCTTTTCATGGTTGAGCTCGCTTTCCAGGTTGCTGAGCAGGTATTCCTTGGCCTGCTCGGCCGTGAAGCCGGAGATCCTCTCGAGCATCTCAAACTGCCCCTTCTTGAGGTTTTCCACATCCTCAAGGGTGGCGTCGATTTTTTTCTGCTTGGCGGAAATCGCCTCTTCCTTCTTTTCGCAGTTCTCGATTTTCCGGTCGAGGGTTTCCTCCTTCTGCTGGACGCGGCGCTCCTGCCTCTGTACGTCGGAGCGGCGATCCTTGAGCTCGCGCTCGGTTTCGGAACGCTGGCGCTGAGCCTCCTTATTGGCCTCAAGCAGAATATCCTTTTTCATGGATTCCGCTGCGCTTTTGGCGTTGCTTTTGATACGCTCGGCCTCCGCTTCGGCCGAGCCGATGGCGGCTTCCGCCTCCTTTTTCCGGTGAGAGACGCCCGCTTTGAAAGCGAGAAAGCCGGCGATCAGGCCGCCGGCAACCAGGCCTGCTACGCACAGCAGAATAGGTAATACGATGTCGGGCACGTTGTATGCCACACCTCCTTTGATTTCATCTTCTTCATTCTTTTCTCGGTATAAGAGAGGGGAAGCTTCCCCGGTCAAATTCTCGGGCTGGAACCCCCGAACGGTCTTATCCGCGGCAGCGCCACCTGCCGCTGCCGTCCGAGGCCCGTTCGTAAGGGATCCCCGGCGGCAGGATAAAAAACCTATCATATATTGTATCTCCTGATCAATACTCCTGTCAAGTGCTAAAATCCGTGTTTTCCCTTGGGAGGGGAACAAAAACTATGCAGTATTCCTTAAAAGGAGCCGTGAAATCTCGAGGATATTTATCCTTCTGTCCAAGGAGACAGGCGGAGGAGAAGGCCGGCGGTGCACACAGCACGTCATCTCTCCCCGGGCGGCTTGACGCCCTGGCGGCCGGGGCTTATAATACAAAGAATATAGGAAATGGATGAGAGAATGCGCGGCAGCCGTTCCCCTCAACCCGCCGGCAGGCAAGGCGGGCCGGGCGCGCTGCCTTTTCCCGGGCATCCATCAAGGGCCGGGGAAGCATAGAGGAGGATGACGGGAATGGACAAGCCGAGAATTGAAGCCGCCGTGCGGGAAATCCTGATTGCGATCGGGGAGGATCCGGACCGCGAGGGCCTGGTGGAAACGCCCCGCCGGGTGGCGAATATGTACGAAGAAATATTTTCCGGGCTGGAGGAGGACCCGCGCCGGCATCTCAAGCTTTTTCAGGAGGACCAGCATGACGAGATGGTGACGGTGCGGGATATCCCGCTGTATTCGATGTGCGAGCATCACCTGGTGCCCTTTATCGGGGTGGCGCATATTGCCTACATCCCGCGGGACGGCCGGGTGATCGGCCTGTCCAAGCTGGCGCGGATCGTCAACGCCTTTGCCCGCCGCCCGCAGCTGCAGGAGCGGCTGACGGCCCAGCTTGCAGATTTCCTGGAGGAGGAGCTGAACCCGCAGGGCGTGGCGGTCATCATTGAGGCGGAGCATCTGTGCATGACGATGCGGGGGGCGAGGGCGGCCGGCGCGCGCACTCAGACCTCTGCCCTGCGCGGACGGATGAAGGCGGACGCCCGCACCCGGACGGAGACCCTGTCCCTTTTGACCGGGCGATGAACTCCTCCTGCTGCTTTCAGGGCGTTTTAGACGGCTGGGCTTCCTGGTGCCGTTTGTACCAGTCCGTGGAGGCGTTCGGGCCCCTGGTGCGGGATATTCTGCGCCGGGAGGGGCTGCCTTCTGACGGGCCGGTGTCCGCTGCCGGCCCGGGCACGAACGCGGTTTTCCGCGCCGGCACGCAGGGGGAGCTGGTCGTGAAGATTTTTGCCCCGCCGGAATCGGGGATTGATTCTCCGGAGGATTATGCCGTAGAGCGGTACGGCCTGGAACGCGCGTCTCTGGCCGGCGTCCCGGCTCCGGCCCTGTATGCCCGCGGCGTGCGGGAGGACCGTTACCGCTTTGCCTATCTGGTGATGGCGTTCCAGCCGGGGGAAGCAGCGGGGACGGCGCTGCGCGGGATGGCTCCGGAAGCTAAGCGCGCCTTTGCCCGCCGTCTGCGGGGGCTGACGGACCGCTTGGGTGCCCTGCCCTTGGAGGGGGAGATGGCGGCGGTCCTGCGGCAGCGGGCCGCGAAAAACCGTTCGACGGAAAACCGCCGGTGGGCGCGGCTCCCCGCCCCGCTGGAGGCGGCACGGGCGGCTTGGCTTTTAGCGCATCCGCCGGCGGAGGAGGCCTACGTTCATGGAGACCTCTGCGGGGACAACCTCCTTTTGACGCCCGAGGGGGAGCTGGTCCTGCTCGATTTCGCGGATGCCGTTGCCGCGCCCCGCTGCTACGATTATCCGCCGATCCTGGTCGATCTGTTTGCCTTGGACCCGGCTTTGACGCGGGCGTTCCGGGGAGGCTGCCCGCCGGAGAGGTTTGCGGACGACTGCTTGACCGGCCTGTTCCTGCACGATTTCGGGCAGGAGCTGCTGGAGTCCGCCTGCCGCCGCTTGCTTTCCTGCGGCGTGGGGGATTTGGCGGGGCCAGCCCCGTTTGCGCCGCTGTGGGAGGCGGTTTGCCGGCTGGCGTCTTAGCCGCCCTTCCGCTGTAAGGAGAGCATGGCGGAGCGATAGGCGCCGTTCCCTGTGCCGTAGGATGCGGACAGCCGGGGGATGCCGCCGTTAGGCGGCACTTTATTCCGCCGGCTCGGTAATCACCACGCCGGTATAGTAGTAGTGCAGGATCTCCTCCCAGTCGGAGCCCTGGCGGGCCATATAGTCGGCGCCGTACTGACTCATTCCCACGTCGTGTCCGTAGCCCAGTACGGTGAAGGTAAAGGTTCCGTCCTGATAAGCGACGGTGAAGCAGGCGGAGCGCAGCCCCAGTTTTTCCCGCACCTCCATGCCCGTCAGGGCTTTTCCGCCGATCGTGATCTGGGTGACGGTGCCGGAGGATGTGGCTTCCGGCTCCCCGGCAATCCAGGCGGCCGGGTCGTCCCCGAACGCGCAGCCTTCAACGGAGGACAGCTTTTCCTTGAATTCGCCGGAGGAGAAGGTGACGGTGGATTGGTAAGAGGGGGACAGCTTATCTCCTGGACTCGCCACCGGCTGGAGGTAGGGGAGCGAGCTGCCCCAGACTACCGCCGCGTCCTCCGTAGTGCCGGAACTGATGGCGTGGTACGCGGCCGAAATCGGTTCGCTGTTATAGGTGATTTTGCGGCCGAAGACCGCGTCCACCGCCTGCGTGATTTTATCGTGGTAGGCTTCGTACTGCTCGCCCCACCGCTCCTTTAGCTCCGCGTCCGAATAATACCGCGGCGCTCCGGAAAGGGTGTCCGCGAAGTCCGCCCCCTTGAGTTCGGGGTCGGGATCCTCCCGTTCCTGCTGCCGTTGGACGCAGTAGTAGGTATACGACGCCACCGCCTGCGCCTTGAGCGCCTCCGTGTGATAGGTGGGGTACATTTCCGCCGCGACAGCGCCCACCACAAAATCCCGGTCGGCGACCTCGTACACCTCGCCGGTGTCGGAATCCAGCAGGCGGAAGACCTCGCCCCCGGCTTCCACCGGCCCCTCGGGGGCGGCGGAACTCCCCTCTGGCTGCTCCGCGGCGGAGGATGTCGGCGGGGAGTCCCCCTCCGAATTGGCAATCCCCAGCAGAGGCAGCGGCATCAGCAGCAGCAGGATATAGACGGCGGCGATCCATAGAGCATAGCGTTTCACAAGCCTTCCCCTTTCTTCATCCGGCCGTTTCTATGGCTGTATGCGGCTTCCCATTCCTAATGGCTTCGGTTCGCCAGACGGTGAAGGCGCCGGAAGCACTGCGCCGGCTGGCGGGTGGATATTCATGCGGCTTCTGAAAGAAAAAAATCCAATCTTTCATAAATTTTGCTTATCAAAAGGAAAAAGCCGGAGGTTCCTGTGGAAAATGAATACGCAAAGAGAAAAAGTTGCATAAATTTTTCTTGTCATAGATAAAAAAGGAAACCGTTCCTTGACTTTGCTCGGGGAAACGCCTATAATTTAAGGATATTACGATACGAGGCGATTAGAGGGCGCGGAAGGCCTGCTGCGGAAAGGAATGTCCCATTTATGGAAAAAATGATTTCCAACGATACACTCACATCCCTATGCGATGAATTCCGGAAAAATAACCGGATTGATGCGAAGCAGTTTGAAAAATACGATGTCAAGCGGGGCCTGCGCAACGCCGACGGCAGCGGCGTCATGGCCGGGCTGACGCTGATCTGCAATGTGCACGGGTATGTCATCAACGAAGGGGAGCGCTCTCCGGTGGAGGGCCGCCTGATTTACCGCGGCATTGATATCCGAGACCTGGTGAACGGCTGTGTTGCGGAGGATCGTTACGGCTTTGAGGAAACGGCTTGGCTGCTGCTTTTCGGCAAGCTGCCCACCCGGCCGCAGCTGGAGCGCTTCAGCGAGCTTCTCTCCGAATGCCGGGAACTGCCTGCCTATTTTGCGGAGGATATGATTATCAAGGCGCCGTCCCCCAACATTATGAATAAATTGGCCCGGTCGGTGCTGGCCTTGTACTCCTACGACCAGAACGCGGAAGACCTTTCAATGGAAAATGTGCTGCGGCAGTCGATTGAGCTGATCGCCATGCTCCCCACCATTATGGGGTACGCCTATCAGGTCAAGCGCCGCCACTACGACAAGGAAAGCATGGTGATCCACCCGACCCTGCCGGGGCTTTCAACGGCCGAAACCATCCTGCGTTCGATCCGGGCGGATACCGTGTTCACCAAAGAGGAGGCGCGGCTGCTTGATCTCTGCCTGATGCTGCACGCGGAGCACGGCGGCGGAAACAACTCGACCTTTGCCGCCCGGGTGCTGTCCTCCTCGGGCACCGACACCTATTCCGCCATCGCGGCGGCGATCGGCTCCCTGAAGGGGCCGCGGCACGGCGGCGCGAATATCAAAGTAATGCAGATGCTTGACGCCATCAAGGATGGCGTCCATGATTGGAACGACGATGAGGAAATTGCGGCGTTCCTTGAAAAGCTGATTGAAAAGCAGGCCGGCGACCGCACCGGGCTGATTTATGGGATGGGCCATGCGGTGTACACCCTGTCCGACCCCCGCGCTGTTATCCTGAAGGAAGCGGCCCGCGGCTTGGCGGAGAAGAAGGGGCTCGGCGAGGACTTCCGCCTGCTTGAGGCGGTGGAGCGCCTGACTCCGGGCGTTTTTGCCAAAGTCAAGGAAAATACCAAGGCGATGTGCGCAAACGTCGACCTGTATTCCGGCCTGGTTTACCGTACGCTCGGCATCCGGGAGGAGCTCTTTACCCCCCTCTTTGCCGTGGCGCGGATGGCGGGCTGGTGCGCCCACCGGATTGAAGAGCTGCTCACAGGCGGGCGGATCATCCGCCCCGCCTATAAGGCGATTGCCCGGCCGCAGCCCTATCTCCCGCTGGAGGAGAGAAAATAGCCCCGGCGGCCGATTTTCCGGTTGTCTCCCCCTTTATGTTGTAAATTTGGCCTTTTCATTCCCGCCCTTCTGCTATATAATGAAGGTTATGGCAGGCGAGGGCGGGATTCTCCGTTCTGCGCCGTTCGGCCCCTCCGGGGCCGCTTTGACCCTATGCGTTATCCGGGCTGCCTCGCGCCGGCGGGGATGTGCGGCCCTTGATTTCCGGCCGCCGGAAGAAGGGAGGACCCCATGCAGAATACGATGAAGAAGGCTGCGGTAATCACAGCGGCGGCCGCCGCCGTCCTCGTGACGGTCCTGCGGTGCCTGCAATATCAAGGCTATTTCGCCAGCTATGCGGTGATCGCTCTGATTGTGGCGGCGCTTGCCGCCGTGTTCGTGCTGGTGCTGCTCGGCAAGGGCCAGCAGACCGCCATGCGGGAGCTGAGCCCGCCCGGCAGGCTCCCCATCGCGGTTTCCTCCCTGTTAGCAGGGGGGATTTTGGCGGTCCTGTCCTTGTATGACGGCTGGATCTGGCTGCGCTACCAGCAGACTCCGCCGCCCAATGACCACGTTGTCAGCTCGCTGGATGCCGTGGCGCTTTTCCTAACGCTGGCGTTCGGCCTCTTGGGCGGCTTTTTCTTGATCTGGCTGGGGATTTCCTTGGCTGGGGGGACCTTTCGCCGCACCAGCCGCCTGGCCCTGGCGGCGCTGGCCCCGGTGCTGTGGATGTGGTTCCGCCTTGTGCGGTATGAGCTGTCCTATGCCAGCGCCGTGCAGGTTTCCCAGAGCTTTTATGATTTTGTCATGCAGATCTTTACCCTGTTGTTTTTGTTCGCCTTTGCCCGGTATGCCAGCGGCATGGGGGAGAAGGAGGATGCGGCCAAAAACTATCGGCTGCTGCCGGCTTACGCCTTGAGCACCGCAATTTTGTCCATTTCCGGCTCCTTGACCGCTGTCATAGTGGCCCTGACGACGGGATCCGGCTTCTATGAGGCCGGGCGTTTGGCCGGTTTTACCGATCTCGGCATCGGCGTCTTTGCCTTGTGCGTCGCGGCGACGATGGCGTTTGCCCGCCCCATCCCCTGCCCGGAGGAGCTGAGCGGGCAGGGGGGGACGGCGGAGCCGGATACGCCGGCTCCGCCGGAGACTGGGCAGGATGTGCCCTCGCAGGAGCCGGAGGAGGCTATGCCGAGCGCGGAGGAGATTCTGCGCGAAATGCGCGGCGACCCGCGGGAATAAAGCCGCCCTCAGCCCCTTTCCTTTGCGGACGCGGCACTTCTGCACAGAGGCCGGCGCAAAACTTTGGTTTTGCGCCGGCCTGTTTTGTTAACAGGATATAGCCTGTTGCCGGCCGCCGTCTCAAAAAAGCATGAGATTAGCCGGGGAGAGGGGCCCGCCCAGCCAATCCTCCTGCGCTGGGGCAAAAAATCCGTCGGCCTGCCCGGCGCAGCAGCTCAAAGTGAAGGCGGCGGTTTCCCGGCTGAAGAGCACCGCGCCCCGGTGGGCATCGGCCGCCGCTGCCGCCAATTTTTGTGAGGGCTCGGTGCAGAAGCCCGGTTCGCCGGTGACCGCCACCTGTAACCCATATGGCTTGAAAAGAAGCCGGAGCGACGCGGCACCGGAAGCCGCCGCGTCCCGGAGCAGGCAGCCGACGGCAAGCAAAAGCAGCCGAGGGTCGGCCGTCAGCGGCAGGCAGCCGTCGGGAATGCGGGCGTCAAAGGGGATCCCGCGGGCGGCGCAGCGGCTGTGCGCGGTGTGGGCGAAGGCCTGTATCAGCGCTGCGGCGTCCCCAAAGCGGAGGATACGCCGCTGTCCGGGGGAACGCAGGTAAGCCTCCTGCTCCAGACGGATCAGCCGCCGGGCCATCCGGCGGTAAAGCGACTGCCCGCGCGGCTCCAGGCTGTCGGGCGCCCCCTCGGGAAGGGAGAGGAAATATACCGCCAGCCGTTCCCGACGGCGGCCTTCCCTGGCTGGGAGAGCCGCCGGGAACGCGGAGAAGCCGTCTGCCCCCTCCGAGTCGCCGGGCGGGGAAAGAGGCCTGGGAATATAATGTGGTGGATAAGGAGAATTCATGGGAGTAACCTGTCTTTCCGTATGGCTGCTGAGGCGGACGGGGGGTAAACCGCCTGCAGCCTGCTTTCTTTCATGGGGAACCCCTCCGGAAAGGCCGGTAGATGGAGAGCGGACGCGCCAAACCGGACAGGTTTTTTTTTTGAATCGGAATGCTTTTGTGGAATATGCCAAAAGTCGTGAATAGAGGGTTAAGAAATTGACAAACTTCTTGAAGTTTTCCGGAAAACATTATAGAATAGAAAAAGACTAAAACAGTGGAGGTAATAAGTTATGGCTATCAAAGTAGGCATCAATGGCTTCGGCCGCATCGGCCGCTTGGTATTCCGTGCCGGCCTGGACAATCCGAACATTGATTTCGTGGGTATCAACGATCCCTTTATGACCCCGGATTATTGCGCGTATATGCTGCGCTATGACACCGTTCACGGCCAGTATAAGGGCGACATCGCCTACACCGACGACGCGATCGTTGTCAACGGCAAGGAAATCAAGTTCTACGCCAAGATGGATCCCTCCGAGATTCCGTGGAGCGAGTGCGGCGCCGAATACGTTGTGGAGTCGACCGGCGTGTTCTGCTCTACCGAGAAAGCCTCCGCTCACCTGAAGGGCGGCGCGAAGAAGGTCGTCATCTCCGCTCCTGCGAAGGATAAGGAGACCCCCACCTTCGTTTGCGGCGTGAACCTGGACAAGTACACCAAGGATATGACCGTGGTGTCCAACGCTTCCTGCACCACCAACTGCCTGGCTCCGCTGGTCAAGGTTGTGCATGAGAACTTCGGCATCATCGAAGGCCTGATGACCACCGTTCACTCGACCACCGGCACCCAGAAGACCGTCGACGGCCCCTCAAAGAAGGACTGGAGAGGCGGCCGCGCTGCTGCCGGCAACATCATCCCCTCGACCACCGGCGCCGCCAAGGCCTGCGCCCTGGTTATCCCCGAGATGAAGGGCAAGCTGACCGGTATGTCGATGCGCGTCCCCACCCTGGACGTTTCGGTGGTCGACCTGACCGTCAGCCTGGAGAAGCCCACCACCTACGAAGAGATCTGCGCCGCCATCAAGAAGGCGTCCGAGGGCGAGCTGAAGGGCATCCTGGGCTATACCGCCGACATGGTGGTTTCCTCCGACTTCCTGGGCGATCCCCACACCTCGATCTTTGATGAGAAGGCCGGTATCATGCTGAACGACCACTTTGTCAAGCTGGTTTCCTGGTACGACAACGAGTGGGGCTACAGCAACAAGGTGCTCGACCTGATCTCCCACATGGCGAAGGTGGACGCGGAGTAATTGCCGCGAGGCGTTTGCACTCCGTCTTATGGATTCCCCATGCGCGGCCGGCTTATCCGCCGGCCGCGCATTTCTTTGCCTGACAATTCCTGACACACGGCTGGATTGGCCGATAAAAATCCGCTTGCGGCAGCAGAAAGCTTACTTCAAAGCGGCTTGCTGCCTGCTGGAAAAACAGGGAACCGAAAAGGAAAAGCGAGGCCGCCGGAAAATCAGCCGGCAGCCTCGCTTTTGTTATGGCGAGGGGCGTATTTGCGTATTTATTACGCGTTGGGCCAAGGAGCGCTTTGCCTGTCCCCTGTTGTAAAGCCGCCGCGTTGGCCGCTTAGGCTCTGCCGGCCTCTTGTTATCCCGCGGAAAAAAGCCTATAATAACCCCAAATGCAAGGGAGGGCTTGACCATGAGACAGGCAAAACGGACGGCGGAATCCCGTACAGAGCAGGTGCAGATCGTCCTGCCCCAGCACACCAATTCGGCCAAGAGGCTGTTCGGTGGGGTGCTGATGCAGTGGATAGATATTGTGGCGGCAGTGGTAGCGCGCCGCCATGCCGGCTCGGAGGTGACGACCGCCTGCATAGATACCCTGCGGTTTGACGCCCCGGCGATGGTGGGGGAGACCGTCCTCCTGGTAGGCTGCATCACCTATGTGGGCCGCACCTCTATGGAGGTACGGGTGGATACCTACTCCGAAGCGCTGAACGGCCAGAGGAGGCGCGTCAACCGGGCCTATCTGGTGCTGGTGGCCATTGACGGCCAGGGGAATCCTCAGGAGGTGCCCAGCCTCGTCCCCGTCACCGAGGAGGAACGGGAGGAATGGCGGGCCGGCGAGCGCCGCCGGGCCCTGCGCCGCCAGAGGCGGCAAGAAAAATACTGAGCGCCTGCCGCGGAAAAGCCGGCGGCGGCCGGAGATTGCCGGCCCTCCCGGATTGCGGAAGGCGCCGCTCTCCCCGGGAAAGGACGGGAGAGGAAACCGGGGGGATTTCCCGCGGCAAATCCGGCCCGGCGGCTTCAGCGGCGGCGCAGCCAGGCGAAATCTTCCCGCGTGATGCAGCCGAACAGGAACAGCAGCAGACCGTACAGCAGCACGCCGGCAGCGGCGGCCGGCAGGAGGATCAGGAGCGGCGGCAGCGCCGTCCGGCTGAGCAGGGACTGCACACCGAGGGAGGCCACTCCGCCGGCGGTCATTGCCAGCAGTGGCTTCAGCAGCCATTGGCCCCACTGGATCCGCACGCCGGTGACGACGAGCAGCCGGCGGATGTTCAGCAGGGAGGTGAAAATGTTGCTGACGATCATCACGAAAAGAAAGCCCTGCATCCCCCGTGCCGGTACCAGGAAAAAGATGGCGCTGATGCGCAGCACCGAATTCAGCACGCTGTACTTTAGGGAGCTGACCTGCTGGTTTAGCCCTTTCAGCAGGCCGTCTACCACGCTTTCCAAATACATAAAGGGCATGATCGGGGCCAGCACGCCGATCAGCATCCCCACCTCTTGGCTGCCGTAAATCAGCATCCCCAGAGGCTTGGCGAACAGGGCGAACACCCCGCTGATCGGGATCGCAAGCAGCAGGGTGACGCGCAGGGAGGTCTGCACGGCCTTTTTTACCCGGCGGGACTGCTCCAGGGCCGCGGCCTCGGAGATTTCCGGGATCAGGAGGGTGGAAAAGGCCGACAGGAAGGAGGAAGGAAAGAAGAGGATCGGCATGGCCATCCCCTTAAGCATACCGAATTCGGAAAGGGCCTGTTCCTTTGAGCCGGAGTATTTTGTCAGGCAGTTCGGGACCAGTAGGTTTTCAACCGTGCGCAGCGCGGAATTGAGGTACCGGCCGGCTGTAATCGGCACCGCGATGCCCAGCAGCTCCCGCAGGATCCCTTTTTTGCGTGCCGGCGGATTCCCCGCTGTGGGCAGCCGGCGGCGGTCCCGCAGATAGCCGATGCCGAGATACAGGCAGGAACCGACCTCCGCCAGAATATCGCCGATCATCACCGCCGCGCAGGCAGCGCTCATGCCCAGGGCGGCAAACCGGTCAATAATCAGCAGGATGACCCCGATGCGTACCAGCTGCTCAAACATCTGGGCGTAGGAGGTGCTGGACGCCTTGCGCCGGGCGATGAAGTAGCCCCGCAGGCAGGAGGTGATCCCCATGAACGGCAGGCCGAAGGCGAGAATCTGCAGGGAAGGGACTGCCCGCATATCGCGCAGCCAGTATTGGCTGATCAGCTGCGCGCCGAACAGCATAGCGGCGGCGGAGGCTAGGCCGATCAGCAGGCTGACCAGCATCGCCCGGCGCAGGATGCGGCGGATCGAACGGCGGGTGCCGCGCCCCGCTTCCTCCGAAATCAGGCGGGTGACGGCGGTGGAGATGCCGGAGGTGGCAAAGGTGGACGCCAACACATAGATGGATACGATCAGCTGGTAAAGCCCCATGCCCTCCGCGCCGATTTTGTTGGACAGATATACCCGGAAAAAAATTCCGACGGTCCGAAGGAGCAGGGAAGTAATTGTCAATATGAAGGCGTTTTTCAAAAAGGTAAAGCGTTTCAATCTTGCCCCTCCCCCCTCGGCAGTGCCGCTGTAAGGCCGCATGGAATCCTGTCCGTCCGGGCCTATAGCCATTTTATGGGCGGGCGGGGGGAAATTATGACAAGCCGGCCAGGGTTTCTTTGGATGGGAGGGCCGGCCAGGGCCGCACGCCACGGCCTGCCTGCCGCACCCCGTTTCGCGTCGGGCAGGTTTCCCCGCGGCGGCGCGCTTCCGGCAAATCCCGCAAAAGGGGGGGCTGCAAAAGGCGGCAGCACCCCTTACGACACGTTAGCCGGTTCAAAGACGGAGCCGCCGTTGGCTTTATGGGAGATTCGGCACCTGCCCGGGCTCATACAACGGCCGGTTGACATGTTCATAGGTGATGACCAGGGTTTCCCAGGTGTCGGCGTCCACGCCGCCGGTTTCCTCCAGCCCGGCTACGGCCTGGATTTTCCGAACCGCTTGTGCATCCTCCTCGGTAAAGCGGCAGTCGATTGTCACCAGCTGCATGTTTCCGAAATAGCCCCCGATCGCGCGGAGCATTACCTCAATCACGCAGGGGAGGCTCCCTTCATCCCCCAGGCTGACCACCGTGTCCGGGGAGGGAAAATGGGCGACAAAGCTCGGCGGCGCCTGTAAGCTGCTCAGGCGGTTGTATTCGTAAAAGATCATATCCCAGGTTGCCGGATCGACATGGCCGGTAACGGGCAGGCCGTAGACGCTCTGGAAAGCGGCGACCGCCTCGGCGGTTTCCGGGCCGTATATCCCGTCAGCGGCGATCCGGGGGATCAGGAGGTTGTATTTTGACAGCTCCCGCAGGGCGGCCTGGAATTCCCGTACATACGCGGTGTGCTGCTCCGGGGAAAGGAGGTGGCTTTGAGTGCTTGGGCGGCTGTTGCCTGGCATATTCTCATCCTTTCGTCATGGTTATTCGCCGTTTCCCGGCGTAATGGTGGTGCCGGGGTTCTGCCCCGGCTGCTTGCTCTGCCCAAGGGACAGGTCGGAGTAGAGGCTGGCGATCGCATCCCAGGTGACAACGTTGACCCGCCCGGTGACGGGCAGGCCGAATTCCTGCTGGAAAGCCATCACCGCTTCGCGCGTCTGCGCGCCGAAAAGCCCGGTCACCGGCACCCGGGGGATAGAGGGATAGGAGCCTGCGATCAAGTTGAGGTACTCCTGCAGATAGGTGACATAATCGCCCATTGAGCCCTGCTGAAGGATTTCGCCGGGATAGAGCGCGACGCCGCCCTCAAACGAGTTGGTATCCAAAATGCCGTTATACGCCCGTTCCAGGTCGTTCCAGGTGTTCCGTCCCACCAGGCCGTCGGGGGTTAGCCCATAGGTCTTTTGAAAGGCGATGACCGCATCGGCGGTCTGCTGGTCAAAGGTGCCGGTCACCTGTACCGGCGGCACGGAATCATAGTACGCGCTGATGACGGAGAGGTAATACTGCACCAGCTGCACGCCGATCCCGGTATCCCCCTGCCGGAGCAGGCCGGGATATTGGCGGGAGGCTTCGCTTAGGGAGATCCCTTCGCTGTCGAGCTCGGACAGGCGCTTGACCGCGGTGTAAATATAGGCGATGCGGTACCAGGTGTTCGGCCCGACGATGCCGTCCGCCGGCAGGTCGAAGGTTTCCTGAAAGACGCGCACAGCGTTTTCGGTGTCTTGGTCAAAAACGCCGTTGGTTTCGTTGATCTTTGGGATATTGGGGTAATTCCGGCTGATCCGGTTGAGCTGGATTTGAATGGTTTGCACCTCGTTTAGGGAATCCCCAAGCCGCAGCGGGGTTCCCGGATAGGACGGCGTGCCCGTGCGTACCGGCGCGTCCCGGACCAGCGTTATGTCGTCCCCGTAATAATGCTGCAGGATTT
>CAJFQI010000028.1 GCA_904419005.1 Candidatus Avimonas faecium
TAATTTATTTTTAAATAAGCTGAATTTTATATAAAATATTTCACATTTTCTTTGCCTTCTCTTTCATTGGAAAGCCGGCAAGGAGGAACCTCCCGACAAATTGTCGGGAGGTTTCTTTATGTATTGGATTGTGCAGCCGCCGGCGGATGGAGCGGCCCGCTTTCCGAAGCGGGGCCTGCGCCGCGCCGGAAAGAGTATGGGCGGCCCCCTGCACGGTCTGATGGATCTGCCGCTCCCCGTATTCTGTCACGGCTGTTCCCTCCTGCGGGTCGGCTGCCTGGGTGAAATTCCCCTGCCGGGCGTGGTATTGGTCTGCCAGCAGGCGGCGCGCGGCTTTCGGCACCAGGGCGGCCTTCCGCCGGATTTTGGGGACGATTGCGGCCGGTTTGACTTTTGGCGGTGCCATGGGGGATACCTCCTTTCGTGAATAGAGGATTTGGATAAAAGGGAACCTCCCACTTGCTTTTCTCTGTCGTTCAATCATCAATTTTTGTATAATACCTGTATCCATGATTTTTTAAGATTTCGATGATCTTTTTCTCTAATCGTTCATAGTCATTTGATATTGTGTATTTGATACATTCCAAAGCAATTCCATGTTGTGAGCAATAATCTTTTTTCTTTTCATCATATTTAATTTGACGTGAAAGGCTTTCTTCTTCCCTCACAGCATGATCGGCATTACTTGTTACATAATTCCTAGATTCATCGTAATATCCCTTTTTATAATGATGAGGTCCTTGTAATTCAATGAGTAAATCAATTACAGGTGTACCTGCTTCATCACAAGATTTGTATAACGCAAAATCAAAGCGTAATCCTATATCAAAGTCTCCTTTTAAATCTTCAAAAGATTTCTCTCTGATGTATGTAATTCCAAGACGATTAAGTATATCCATTGCTTTTGCTTCAAAAGAGGAAACTGTATGACAAGCGCAACAAACTTCTGGATAATATCCGCGTTCCCCTTCATAGGATATTTTAAACTTGGAAGATGAAATTTCCTCTACATTTCCACAAATCTGGCATATACAACGATATTTTTTTGCAATCGTAATATGGGCCGTCCCATATTCTGGTTTGTATAATGATAGATATTGAGGGTCTGTACATGCTTCTATGAGATAACTGTCCCAATAATGATTTGTCAAATCCTTTTTGAAAGAGGGATCATAACAAACCTTTGCAGTAAAATCATCATACCTATGTTCTTCTTCATATTGTTCGCGTTCTCTTCTTTCTCTCTCTCGATCAATTTTGTCTTGTTCCGAATCAAATTGAAACGACAATCGAACACTTTGTTCTTCAATCCGCCTTATTGATTGTGTGTAATTTTCACGTTCTTCAATATATTTATTATAAAACGGCTTTTTTTGATCATAACTCCTTTTCAGGGAATCATATTCATCCAAGCATTTCTTCAAATAGGCGATCATGGGAGATAATGATCTTTTTCTATACCGAGAAACCCATTCATTCGCAAATTCACGAGCCGCTGGGGTTTTCAAATTTCGTATCCATCCATGCTTTGCCGCAGCCATATCTGCTATTATCGCTTCCATGTCATTTTTCGTATATTTTTGGACTAGCTCTTCTTCATCGCTATAATGGTATTTTGCATCCAATTCTGGTGCTTGCGTTGGAAATGATAAGCCATTGGGCACTAAATAATGACCGCCACAAAAGCATTCGTAACGATACTTTTTTTGACAACAGTCGCAAACCAATTCAACCGAAGTCTCCTCCTCTCTTGTTTGTCCCCAATCGTTAGATAAGTATATTTCATAATATCTTAAGAAACCGTTTCCACAAGCACAGGCCGCCTTGTACGGGCGTCTGCTATCTTCTTCGTATGACATAAATTCACTCCTCATATTAGAAAAAAGCAGTAAAGGGGTTTGCAGTTCTGATTTGCTGTTATCAATGATAATATACCATAAAGCTCAGACCAAATCTACATGTTTGAGTTCATCGGTGGTTCTGTAAAACATTTAGACAATTTCTACATAGCAAAACGAAAAAAGCCGTCAAAGGTCAAGATAACGCTACGCGTCCTTGACGGCTTTTCCCGTATTTGCAGTTTGGTAATCAAAAGGGCGCAAACGGATTGCTCGCTTGCGCCGGGAGGAATGTAATGCAGCGGGGGTTAAAAATCCTTTGCTTCATGTGGTTAAGTTGCCCGCCCTGTCCCTTTGCCGCGGCTACCATGCTGCCGTTATCGTGTCGGCCCGTTCTTCTTCGGCTTTTGCTCGGTCTGCTTGGCTGGTGGAAGGGCCACCACCTTGGCATCCTTGGCAGCCGGGGAAGGGCTGGCCGCAGCCGTTTCCTTCGGCTTTTCCGCCTTTTGACCCGGCTCTGCTTTTTCTGCCGTTGGATTTGGCTTCGGCGCTTCTGCTGAGGGTAGAGCTTTGGGGGAGACGGACGGTTTCTGCACCGCCGCCTTTTCCGGCTCGACCGTGGAGCTTCCCTGTTCGGGCGGCGGGGCCGCTTTTTCCTCTGCCGGCTTTTTGGCTTCCTCCTGCTGCTTGCGCTTGGCAAGCTTTTGCAGTTCCAGAATTTTCAGGATGTGGCTCTCCATCTCCGACTGGGTTGTCCCTGGCGGGAACATCAGTGGAATCCGCTCCGACTTGAACACTACCGCTTTCTGGGCCTGCTCCGCTGCCGCGCCCTTTTCCCGGGACTTGGGAGTAAGGATTTCCTTAGCCGCTTTCGTTGTCCATTTCCCGCTTTCACTCAAATCGTGGAGCTGCTTGGCCTGGGCGGAGGAAGGCACCACGTCATAGTCCAGGCCCAGATTGAACACTTCGTTTTGCTGCTCTTTCGTGAGATAGGATAGCTCTATCCCGACCGGCCCCTTCATTTCGTTGTTGTCAATCATCGCGCAGAAGTCATCGCTCAGGTACTGGATGTGCATATACCGCTGGAAACTCCGCCCGGACATTTTCAGCTTGGCTCCGTAGATGTCGGCCAGTTCGCCGGGCTGCTTCTCGGCTTTTGCGTCACTTGGCCGGGCTAGATCGTTCCGCGCCCCCTGCCGCTTTTGGGCTTCCATCTCCATGGCGTAGGCTTTGATCCGCTGGGTGAAGGGGATTTCCCGGTGCTCATTGCCGTTGACCATAGCGATGATGGCTTCGTCCCGCGTCATTTCCCGGATGAAGGCGGGGATGGTGGGGATGCCGTTCTTTTTACAGATAAAGCGCCGCCGATGCCCGGAAACGATATAGAGCTTTTGCTCGTTGGGCCACAGGAGGATGGGTTCCTGTACCCCGTCCCGCAGGATTTTTGCTTCGAGCACCCGCATTTCCTCGTCGTAATTGACGCTGAAGGGATGGCCGGGGAAATCGTAAATCTGATCGACCGGCACCTGGTAGCAGGTTGCCGCCGAACGGAGTTTCATGGTTGCCGGGTCAAAGGGTTCCGCTTTTGGCGGTTCAGCGGAAGGCGCAGGGGCCTCCGGTGCAGCGGATGAGCGCGGCGGTTCGGGTTTCGGCGCGGATTTCGGCTCTTTCGCCGAGGGCGTTGGCTCTGCTTTGCCGTTTTGGACAGGCGAAGCCGCCGCTTTTGCCGCGGCGGGACTTTCCGCCAAAATGGCGGGAAGTTCCGGCCCGGTTATCCCGGCAGGCCGCGGCGGCCCTCCCGGCGCGGCGGGGGCCTTCTCCCCAGCCTGTACAGGCCCCGGCGCAGCCGGGGCTTCTTCCGCAGGCCGTCCGTTTTTGAGCTGTTCCAGCTTGTCTTTTACACTGCTAGGCATAGATGGATACCTCCTGATTGATTATGGTTAGCATTCCCCGGGTTTGGTCGTCATCATCCGGTACAGGGCGGTGTCCCGCGGAAACTCGTTGACAAAGGGGACAATGGTTCCGCCCACACGGATCAGGCCGCGGCCCGGAGCCGGGTCGGTGATATAGGAAAGCTGCGTGTCGGAAATATGCAGCAGCCGGGCCAGTTCCGCCCGGTCGGTAGCGGCCTGATTCAGCATGATCAGAAATTCGCTGTTGGCGAGCATCAAGCGGGCTGTCTCCGAGCGCAGGCATTCCTCCACGTTTTGGGTAATGGCGGTGGGGATGGCCCCATACTTCCGGAACCGCTTCCAGCTTCCGGCAAGGAAAGCGGCGCTGTATTCATTGGCAAAAAACAGATGGATTTCGTCGATGTAGATATGAGTATACCTTCCCTTCTTGCGATTGGCGGTGACGCGGTTGAGGACATAATCCAGCATCACCAGCATCCCAACGGTTTTGAGCTGCGTCCCCAAGTCCAGAATATCAAAGGCCATGATGCGGCTGGAAAGGTTGATATTGGTCGGGTGGGCGAATACGTTCAAAGACCCCTCGGTAAACAGTTCGGCGGCCAGGGCCATTTGCAGGGCTTCCGGTTCCGGCTGTCTGAGTAGTTCTTCCCGCAGAGTCCGCAGGGTGGGAACGCCCCCTTTTTCCGCATAGACCTTCGCGGTGCAGCGGTCAATGATGGATTTCTCCGCCGCTCCCAGTTTCCCGGCTAGGAGTTGCTCAAACAGGGAAAGCAGGAAATCCGCTTTGGCCGCAAGGGGGTTGTCGTCCCCGCCGTAGCCTTCCACCATATCCATCGCGTTGATATGGTGCGGGCTTCCGGCGGCAAGCCGGATAACTTCGCCGCCCAGGGCTTGGACAGGGGGTGCGTACTCCCTCTCCGGGTCGATAATCAGGATATCGTCTTCCGTGGACAACGCGATGCTGAACATTTCCTCCTTGGCAAAAAAGCTTTTGCCGGAACCGGATGTGCCGACAATAAAGCCGTTGGCGTTGAGCAGCCGTTTCCGGTTGCAGATGATCGGGTTGCGGGAGACGGCGTTCAGGCCGTAATAGACGCCGCCCTCCTGCATAATCTCCTGAGCAACAAAAGGCATCAGGACGGCGGTGGATTCGGTGGTAAGGGTGCGCAGGGCGCGGATTCGCCGCAGGCCGTAGGGCAGGACGGTGTTCAGCCCGTCCTCCTGTTGATACCGCAGGATGGCGATCTGGCACAGGTGCTTGCGCCCGATGGACAAAATCGTTTCGGTGTCTTCGTCCAACTGCTTCTTATTGTCCGCCAGATGTACCAGGGTCAGGACGGCGAACATCATCCGCTGGTCGCGGTTGGTCAGGTCGTCCATATATTCCCGCGCTTCTGTGCGCATCAGTTCCAACTCATAGGGGACTTCAGCGGAAAGGTTGTAATTGCTGTTCTGCCGCCGCTGCCAGCGGGTGATATCCGCTTCGACCGCCAGTATCCGCTTCTGTACTTCCTTTGTCGCTTCGTCGGTGGCAACCGGGAGGATGTCGATTGACACCATCAGCCGCCGCCCAAAATCGGACAGGTCTTTGATGAAGTCGTCCTTGAGATAGGATGCGTACTCCCGGAGGAACAGTACCCGGCCCACCTTGTTCCCCATGAGGAAATGGTCGGCCTTGAACTCCAGGCTGTCCGGGCAGATGTAGTCGCGGAAATCGTGGCCTTTGCGCATGGTTTCGGACAAATCAAACCGGAAAAAGGGTTCCTCCCCAGCCCGGAAAAAATCGTGGAGGATACGCAGGCGCTCGGTATTGTCCATCGGTACGAAAGACGAACCAAGCCGCTGGAATCCGGCGGACAGGTCGGCCTGCACCCGCGAAAAATACGCGCGGGCGTCCTCCCCGTCCTTGCGGAGGGAGGAAACCGTTAAATAGCGGTCACGGATGAGGTTGTTGCTCTGCCCCGCTTTGTCGGTGAGGATGGCATTGTACTCTCGTCGGTACTCGTCCAGCCTGTCCCATCGCCGAGGGAGCAGGACGGTCTTAGCAAATTCATCCGGGTTGAGACGATGATTGACGATTGTAATTTTCGCCGCGCCGTCGGTGGGAAGGCTGTTGAGGATAGCGGAATACCGCAGGAACAAGTCGGTTTGATCTTCCGGGGAAGCGACGGAATAATTGATATCCGAAAAGCCCCACGTCCGGCTGAATTTGCCGCCGACTTGCCAGACGCCGCCCCGATAGATGCGCCGGATGGGGATGGACTGCTGGACGCTGCGCGGGACGAGCAAGCCGTCCCTCTCGGCCCGTTCCCGGTTTCGCAGGAGCTTCATTCGCCGTCCTCCTTCCGGTCCAACGCCCGAAAGTACAGATTTTCAGCCCGGAATGTCCGCCGTCCGGCGCAAAGCCATTCGCTCTTAAACCAGGCCCAGGCGAATTGTTCTAGGGTCATGCCATGGTAGCTGAAAAATCCGGCAGCAGCAAAGGGGGCCGCGCCGACGATGCAGACCCAGCTTACCCCCTCCGTCCCCAAGGCTGGGCGAAGGAGGAAGAAAAGCCCTACCGCCACACCCAGCGCCAGGACGGAGCAGACGGCTTGCCGCATGGTAAGGCCGAGGAACAGGGTTTCCTTATACTGCCGGATATCCTTGTTGACTTTGATTTCCATATCCGATTCCTTTCTAAATAACTTCCCGACAAATTGGCGGGAGGTGGGATTCCCACGGACGGCAACTTCCCGACAAAAATGAGGGTGTCGGGCGATTTGCATTGACATCTGGGGGTACGGTATAATAAAGGCAGGAAAAATCTTGCTGTTTTGGAGGTGTCAATCGTGTTCTTTTTCATTAGCTTGGGCCTGAGTTTGGGGCTTCTGCTTTTGTCCCTGATTTTTCGTATCGCCGGGAAGCTGCGGCTGGGAATCCCCCTGCTGTATGTGCTGGTCGTCTCGTTCGGCTTCCCCGGCTGGGCGTCAAAAAATGAGCTTTTAGCCAACGGCATCCTCGGCGTGCTGCTGGGGATTGTGCTGATAAGCTGGGTGGTGACGCTAATCCGAAAAATCCGGGATTGGCGGGCCGACCGGCAGATGACCCGCAGCCTGGAAGTGCAGCTGGCTTTCGCCTGTCAAAACGGGGCGCAGGATATTTCCGTGGAGATGTACGACGGCCAGCCGGTCGTGATATACCAGTAAAGCAGACAAGCGGAATAGAGTATAGGGCCGGAAGGGAATCTTCCGGCCCTTTGATTCTAAATCCCATCCATGTCGTCCCAGGAAAGTTGGTCGGGGTCCGGCCGATCCAATGCCTTGCCGTTTACCCACCATTCATACAGTTCCTCCCCGTTTTTCCAGCCATACTTTTGAATTACGTCGGGTCGCCGGTCTAAAAAGCGCTGGAACGCATGGATATACAGCATTTTGTACTGGGGATTTTCCTCCAATTCCTCCCGGTGATGTCCCATCGGGCAGCCGACGCATCCCACGCGGCGATAGCCTTTGTCGTAAAGCGGATTATGGTTCAGCCCATATTGCGTATGAAAATCCCATACATCGCTGTCCCGCCAATCGATGATCGGGTTGACGACGGTCTGTCCCTTCTGCATACAATGTTCCAAAAGACACCGCCGGGCATCGTTGTCGTTGTTGAGCTTAATCCGCTCTCTGCCGCCGGAGGGCAGCTCATATGCAGCGCGCGTCCGGGCGCGCTTGATGCTCTCGGCCCAGCGGACGCCGGTTACGGTGTACCGCCCGGCCCCGGCGGACTGCTCCTTGAGGATATGGCAGCACCACCGCATAATCTTATTGGGCGCGCCTTTCAAAGCGATTAACTCCCACATACTGGTTCGTTTCCCTTTGTACATAGGATACTGAATGGTATAGGGAATCCCCATCGCCTGCCAGCGGCATTGTTCCTGGCGCACATACTGTACCGTAACGGGATGGTCGGCGGTGGTGTGGCAATGGACGATTTCAAAGCGGACGCCGGACAGCAGGGCAAGCTGTTTGATAACGTCGGAATCCTTGCCGCCGCTGTCCAAAACCAGGAAGCCGTTGGGATGGTTTTTCACCGCCATATCGTTAAAAAGTTTTAACCGGCTGATGGCGGTCTGCACCCGGTCCAGTTCTCCGAAAAGAGTGTTTTCTACTAACATTAAGCTTTCCTTCTTGGCTAAATGAAGCCACCTCCCGACAATTTGACGGGAGGTGGCTTTTCCTTAACGGTTTTTGCGACGGCGAATTGTCAGCAGGCACACGCCGGATGCTACACCCAGCGCCGCCAATGCCGCTGCCGGCAGGGCATCGCCGGTTTTAGGCATCTCCGGGATGGGCTGGTTCGGGATGGTGATGATAGCGTTGTTGTCCGTATCTGGCACGGTTGTTTCCGGTTGCCCGGCTTCCGGTTCGGATAGCGAAATATCCGTGTTATCCGACTCGCCCTGTCCGACTTCCAGCACCGGCCCGGACATAGCCATCCGCTTCACCGTGGCTACTTGTCCATCGTAAAGCAGCGCCGCTTCATAGGGGGTGGTATCGAGGATATACCCCTCCGGCGCGATTGTTTCCATGACAATATAATCCCCCAGGTACAGGAGCTTGGATGTCGCCACGCCGTTTTCCGTGACGAGGGTATCCACCAACTGTCCCTTGGTGTATCGTATCGTGCCGTCCGGGGTGATGATGTCCTCTGCCGCATAGACCTCAAAGGTCGCCGGGGAGAGGATAATCGGCTTGCCGGTTTCGCTGTCCACCTTGGTAATGACGATCTGGCCCATCTGCGGGGCATTCTCCACGGTTAGGCTTTCGGTGACGAGCGACACGTCCTGCCCGCCGTAGGCCAGCGTTACATCATGGGGCGTATCGTCGAGGATATACCCCTCCGGCGCTGTGATTTCGGTAATGGTATAGGCACCGAGGTACAGCGGTTTAGACGCGATCATGCCCTGCACGGTAGTGAGGGTATCCACCAGCTCGCCCGCCTTGTGCCGGATGGTGCCGTCGGCGGTCACGATGTCCTCCTTGGCCCGCAGTTCAAATACCGCGTCTGCGCCGACTATCGGCTTGCCGGTTTCCTTGTCCACCTTGCTGATGGTGATCGTCCCCATTTGCGGGGCGTTGTCAATGGAGATGCCCTCCGTAACGAGTTCGACGGTCTGCTCCCCGTAGAACAGGGTCACGTCGTACACAGCCGTATCCTGTACATAGCCGTCCGGGGCGGTCTTTTCGGTCACGGTGTAAGTGCCGAGGTACAGGGGCTTGCTGGTGGCTTTGCCTCCCTCGGTGGTGAGGGTGTCCACCAGTTCCCCGGCCTTGTAGCGCACGGTGCCGTCGGCGGTGACAATATCGGCCTTGGCCCGGATTTCAAATACTGCCGGGGACGCGGTAATGGGCTTGCCGGACTCCGCATCGTTCTTCTGTACCACGATCTGCCCTTTCTGCGGGGCGTTGGCAAAGGTCACGCTCTCTGTCACAAGCTCCACTGTCTGGCCGCCGTAGCGCAGCGTGACCTCCTGCGGCTCCGGGTTCAGGATGTAGCCCTCCGGCGCGGTCTTTTCCGTCACAATATAAGTGCCGAGGTACAGGGGCTTGCTGGTAGCGGAACCGCCCTCTGTGGTGAGGGTGTCCACCAGCTCCCCGGCCTGATACCGTACCGTGCCATCGCCGGTGACAATATCGGTTTTGGCGTGGATTTCAAAGACGGCCTCCGCCTCCGTCACCGGCTTGCCGGTTTCACTGTCGATCTTGTGGACAGTGATCGTCCCTTTCTGTGGGGCGTTCGGGACGGTGACGCTCTCGGTCACGATCTTGACCGTCTGTCCGGCGTATTCGAGGGATACCGGGTACTGCTTGCCATCCTGTACATAGCCGTCCGGGGCTGTCCGTTCTATCACGAGGTAGTCGCCCAGGTAAAGCTGCTTGGTGGTGCCGACACCGTTTTTCGTGGTGACGGTATCGGCCAGTTCCCCGGCTTTCAGGCGGGTTGTGCCGTCTGGTGTCCGAATGTCACTTGCCGCCCGGATGTCAAAGGTGGCGGGGGATGTTACCGCTTCGCAGGTTTCCCCGTCGTTCTTCTGGACGGTGATTTGTCCCATCTGGCTCTGGTTGTTGGTGCGGATGGTGACCGTCTGGTTATTCGTGCGGATATTGAAATAGTGCTTGGTAGTATCCAGCACATAGCCCTCCGGGGCTTTTTCCTCTAACAAATAGTAGCCGTCCCCATAGGGGAACAGGCCGCTCTTGGCGTAGCCGTCTGCGTTGGTTTTGAGTTCCCCGATCCGGGTGTTGGCGCTGTTGTAGATACCGAACACGGCCCCGGCCAGAGGATTGCCTGTGGTAGTGTCGGCTTTATAAATCTCCACATATCCTTTTTTCAAGGTGTTGTTAAAGGTTACAGTAGCCGTCCCGCCGTCGGGGACGGTGATCGACTGGTTGGCGGGGGTGTTGTACCGCCTCGGCGTATTCACCTCTGTCACGGTATAGGTGCCGGCCGGGAGGGTATCGGTGATCTGTCCCTTGCTGTCGGTGGTATAGGTCTTGTCAATACCGTTACCCGTCACCCGGAATTGCAGGCCGGACACCACGCCGTCCTCGCTTTCCTTGACGATCTTAGCCGTTCCCTGTGCCGTGCGGACGCTGAACGAATACGGTTTCGGGTCATCCATTACGCCGCAAAGCATTTCCTGTCCGGTGCCGGAAGTCACCTCCAGCACCGCCAGCGGGCTGGTCTGCCATAACTCCGGCAGGTTTTTGTTCAGGGTGATGGCGGTGGTATCCATCGGCTTTGTCGCGGTAAAGGTGATGGTGTTCCCGCTGATTTTGGCGGATAGGCCGGCAGGTAAGGAGGATGAAATACGGCTATTGCTCACTACACCGTTTTTGTCTGTCAGGCTGCCTTTGTAGGTCTTGCTGGCCCCGTCCCATTTCAGGGTAAGGGTCTGCCCCGCAAAGCTGGCGAGGGTATCGTGCTTCGCCATATCCGCCACAATCTTGTTGTAGGCGGTCAGGGCCGGGGTCGCTTCCCCGGCTGTGTGGCCGTTGCCGGTATACGCATAGTGCATGTACTTGTCCCAAAAGAACCGCACATTGTTTTTGGCCGCGGCCATACCGTTGCTGATTTCTTCGCTGGACGATTGAAAATTGGATACAAACCCGTTTTTGTTCCGCCGCCCGGTGATCACCTCCCAGATTAGGGTCTGGGTCGCGGCGTAGGCGTCGTCCACGGTGGACACGCCGAGTTCCTGCGGCGTCCTGGCCGGGAAGCCGTAAATGCTAATGAGCATGAGCAGATCCCGTTTCTCGCGGGACAGCGAAGCCCAATAGGGGGAGTTCATCAGATTCCCATTGCCGGTGTGGTCGGTATAGAATTTCCGCTCTACGCTCCCGTTTTCCCGGTCGCCGTAGCTGTCCCATTTATGGATGCAGTATAGGTAAGTCTTACCGTTGTACTGCGGGGTGTACTGGCTTCCCACGATTTGCAGGATGTCGATGCAATAGCCCTCGTACCAATACAGGCGGTTGTTGTAATGGTTTCCCCGGTTGCCGCCGTTGGAGGTCAGGGTTTCGCCGGGGGCGCGGCCGCCGTGGAAGGCTTCCACATCCGAGATATCGACCCTTGCCTTGTCCCCGTTCTGATAGCTGGCGGCCAGCGAGGGCAGGACGAAGGAACAGAGCAAAACTAGGGATAGGATGAGCGACAAGAACGCTTTTTTCTTTATCTTCATGGTTCAAACTCCTTTCAATGACTTCCCGACAAATTGACGGAAAGTAAAAATGGATAGAAAAAAGCCGCCCATACGGACGGCTTAACAGGGAATATGTGTTTTTAACGCCTTTCCAGGAAATAAATCCAATAATCGCCGGGGCTTTCCGCGTAGGGTTCCAGCCAGATACGGCAGGATTGCCGGGAATACGGTTTATTGTAATAAAAAGGGATGAGTTCGTCCATCACATACTCCCGTAAATGGAACATTTCGGGATAATAGGTATACACAACCGTATTGTCCGGGTTGGCCCACGACACGCCCAGAGAATCCGGACGCAGCCCTTCCTCCCAAACCATCCCCAGGCGCTCGATCTCGCGCTTGCATTCGGCGTAAATCTGCGTCAGGTCATAGGGAGCATACCAGGGGCCGGACGGCTGCGGTTCGGTTTCCGCCGGCTTCTGTGCCGTTGTTGTCGTAGTGGACGTTGGCTTCCGCGTCGTGGTCGTGGTCGTGGTGGTTGTGGTCGTTTTGGATACGGAGGGGGTCTGCTTTGTGGTGGTTTTGGCCGTGGAGGAAGCCGGCTTGGCGGTATCCTTTCCCGGCTTTTGGGACGTGGCCGTTGTCACCCGGTGCTCCGTAACGGTATCGGTCACGACGCCGCCCTTTGGATCGGTTCCTACAGTAATCACTGGCGGGACGACAATCTCCGTAATAGTCGCGCCGTCCTTTCCCGTCGCCGTGCGGATTTGGGTGGGAAGCCCCGTGACGATTTCCGTGACGGTCTGGCCGTCCGGGTCGGTAACACCGCTCCCCTCCGCATCCGTCACCGCAAGAACAGCGGTGGTCTTGGCTGCTCCGCTCGTCTCGGCGTGGGCGGTCGTACCTCTTGCCGGTTCCCCGGATGGCTCTTTCGACGATTCCGGCGTCTGGCAGCCGGAAACCGCCAAAGACAGGCAAAGGGCGGCGGTGAGAATCAACCCCTTTTTCATTGGGTTTCCCTCCTTCCGACATTCGGCTTGGGTTCCGCCCCCAGTATATTCCCGCCGTATTTTCTTGTCAAATGGCTGACCTCCCGTCATTTTGTCGGGAAGTTAAGCGCCCATCATCTCCCGGACGAGATGTTCCCCGCCCTTGACCAAGCCGACCAAAACAAGCATGTTAAAAATCACCTCCCCGATATACTGCCACGTCATGCTGACCGGTTCGGCGGTCGGGTCGAGCACCGGCGGGCCGCTGCTGCTGAACGCCGCGAAGATGACGCAGGCCAGGACGATTACCGCCCCCTCCATGCACACGCCGATGTAGGACTTGAGGAACGCATGGCCGGTGGAGCTGGTTCCCTCCCCCGCAAAGCTGGCGAGCGGTATGGGGGACAGCGCGCAATAAATGTAGAGCTTGAAAAAGCGGCTGTATACGGTCAAAATCAGGATAAAGGACAGGACGGTGATGAACAGGCTTCCCAGCAGCGTGACAAACCAAAGCGGGATGGATTCGAAAAATCCCAGCCCGTTGATGATGTCCCGCATTTCATCCGGCAGGGTAATGGAAGCGGTCATGCCGCCCATCTGCTCCGCGATGGCGGAAACCACCCCGCCGCAGATGGAAAAGATGGTGGTCATTAACGACATACCGTAGGTGACGGCAGCCTTTGCCAGACAGAAGCGCAAAAAGTATTTCAGGGCTTGTTCCGGGCGCTTTAGGTCGGCAAAATTGAGCGTCCCCCGTGCCAGGGACAGGGCGAAAAACACCACCAGCAGCCCCAGGCCGATGGCTTGCAGGGAGTGGTTGATTCCCTCAATCACCGTCCAGATATGACCGCCCTTGAAAGTCTCCGGCGTCTCGCTGACAAGCTGCCAAAGCTCCGCGACCTTCTCATTCCAGGTTTCAAACGCATTGTCCAGATTGTCGGCTACCCAGCTTGCCATTCCCGCACCTCCTAGATAATCATTTCCAGGATTTGCGGGGCGGCGGCAATGAGCAGGCCGCCGAACAAGGTCAACAGGCCGGTTGCCCGTTGAGCGGCGTCATGGGATTTGATCGACACGCCCAGTTGCACAATGCCGAAAAGCAGGATGATCACGCCGATGGCCGACACCGCCGCAAATAGGAAATCGGACAGGCTGGCGATGCTTTCCAACGGGGTTTTAGACGGAGCGGTTGGAGTAGTGGCTGCTTTCCATATCATGGGGTATCCTTCTTCCTTTCATTTTCATCTTCATCCAGTAGGAAACCTCCCGCCAAATTGTCGGGATGTTCCTCGTCCAAGTCATAGGAAAATAGCGCCGGGTCGTCCTCGGCTTCCTCGCCGCCCTCCGGCTCAAAAAAGTCGATATCGTCCAGGCTGTCCACCGCAAAGGGCAGATCGTCCAGGGCCTGAGTGGGATGGTGGATATACGGCGGCTGTCCTCCGGCTTCGGTCAAGGTATAGTTGGGGTGTTTTTCAAGCGGGTATTTTTCATCCATAATTGGTCTTTCCCCTCTCACAAATAGTAAGGCATAGCGGTTGTCCAAAAGCCGCACTTCATCCGGCGTCATGAGTTCCCGGCCAATATTCTGGTAGTTTTCGCTGGAGCTGCCGTGCGCGCCCTTCGTCAGCCCGCTTGTTTGGGTGTCAATGGTGGCCTTGCCTAACAATTCCGACAGGTATTTGTGGGTGGACTGCTCGTTTCCGCCGAGATACAACAGGGTATCGCAGTTTCCCACGATGTTTTCCCATTCGTCCCGGAACAGCGCTTTAAGCTGCGAAATGTTTTGCACAATGATGTTAGCCGAAATTTCCCGGCTTCGCATGGTTGCCAGGATACGGGGGAAATCCTCCCCGCCCGGCACCGGGATATTCGGAAACTCATCCATCATCAGCCGGGTGGGGATCTTCAGCCGCCGCTTTTTCTCGCTGTCCGCTTTCAGGTACAGCTCATTGAAAAGCTGGGAGTAGAAAAGGGATACCAAAAAATTCAGGCTTGCGTCGCTGTCGGGTATGACACAGAAAATCGCGGTAAGCTCATCCCCGGTCCGCCCAATCTCCATGGTGTCCCGGTTGGTAATATAGGCCACCTCCGGCAGGTTAAAAGGTGCCAGCCGCACCGCCGCCGACACCAAAATCGAACGGGCGGTCTTGCCGGCGGCCTGCTTGAAGATGCGGTAAAACCGGCAGGCAATATGTTCCGGCGCCGTTTCTTCTAGTTCAAGAAACAGCAGGTCAAGCGCCGATTGGTAGTCCTCGTCGTCCTCCCGCACGTCGGCGTTTTCAATGAGGTACATAACGGTTGCAAAATTCTGCTCATTTGCCGGGGCCTCGTAGAGCAAGTAGTATATCAGGGCCATCAACAGGGCCGTTTCCGACTTCTCCCAAAAGGGGTCATCCGTTTTCGCGCTTTTGGGGTTGGTGTTTTTGATGAGCATGTTAATCAGCCGCAGCACGTCCTTGTCCTCCCGGATGTAGCGAAACGGATTGTAGAAATCCGACTGCTCCGGGCGGGTCAGGTTCAGCACGCGGATTTTGTATCCCTTGCTTTGCAGCAGCGGCCCTGTATTCGCTAACAGTTCCCCCTTCGGGTCGGTCACGACATAGCTGCAATTCGCCTGCATCACATTCGGCAGGGCGTAGAACCGCGTTTTGCCCGCGCCGGAGCCGCCCACCACTAAGACGTTTAGATTCCGCCGGTGCCGGTGGGTGTTCATTCCCATCCGGACATGCTTCGTCAGCAGGATATTGCGGCTTTTACGGCGGTCACGGTATTTCCGGCATAGTTGTTGGGGATTTCCCCACCTAGCCGTGCCGTGTTCTTCCCCCGGCCTTCGGTTTCCTCGCGTGGCGATATGCACAGCGGCAATCATCGCGTACAGCAGGATTCCCCCCGCTAAAAAGGCCCCGGTCCGCTCCGTCCAGCGGAGGGAAAACGGGGCTTTGAGCGTTTGCGTTAAGCTGGGAAGGACGGCGTCCAAAGGCAGCCCCAGCGGGAGGGCCTGCGCCAGCAGTACGGCCCCCCACGCCACCAGTGGAACCGGGATAAACCACATCAGGAGAGATGTTTTCCGCGGCTTCATCAGCGCGCTCCCTGCCGCCGAGTGGGCGTAACGCGCCGTGTTTTCTCCGCCTGCCGGTTCAGCCCCCATTCCAGCCGCTCCGCCATGTTCTTGGCGAGTTCCCGGTTGGCGTCAAGGATGCTCCGGCGGTCCTCCACGGGATATCCGGCAAAGGCGCGGCCGACGTCGGCTAAAATTTCCAGTGGTTCCGTCTCTATGCCGTACCGCCTACACAGCATGTACTGGATGCTGGCGGCGTCCAGCGTGAAATCCTCATAACGGTAATCCCGGTTCTGCCCGTGATTATGCAGGGCCGCCTGGACGCATTCGCCGGAGAGCGCCGCGAAAAACTGGCTTTCGTCTAGGTCGGGCCGGATATATACCGTGTGATCTTGCGGGGCATAGTGGGCGGGAACGGTCAACTCGTCGGAAGCCTTGACCGGCACGGGACAGCTTTGGTGCAGATTCCGCAGGAGAGCGGCCTGCTGTTCCGGGTTCCGCCCGATTTCTGTCGGCGGGATATAGGCCCGTCCCGTGGTTTGGGCGATATCATACACCAGATGCACCTTGAAGCCGGTTCCCCCATAGGTTTCCCCAGCGGGGAAGTATTCCCCTTCTTCTGAAATATGGGTGGTTTTCCGTGTGCCGTTGTAGGTGACGGGCTTTAAGATGCGGATACCGTTCTGCCGTTCTCCTACCCGCACATTCCGTCCCAGCTTATGCCATTCGGCCATGGACAGCACCTGCTCGGCGTCCGGGGCTTCCTTGGCAATCAGGACGGTGTTGCCGGGGCTGTACCGGAGGTTCTTAGCCTGCCGGTCAAGATATTCGACGTACTTCTCTGGGTCGCCGGTGATCTCCATAATCCCTGCGTCCTGCTGCTCAATCAGCGCGGCGCGTTCGGCCCGCCGTTCCTCCCGGTAGGTTTCCTGGGCCTGTTCGCCTTGGGCTAGGAAGCTGTTTACATTAAAATTCATTCGTTATCCCCTTTCTGCGGCGGGAGCCGGGCGCATCCGCTGTGTCGCGGCCCGCATTGCCGCCGCTCGGTTTTTTGCCGCCGCCACCTTGGGCTTGATGGATGGGCGGTCAGCCTTTCGCTCGACCGAGCCAATCCCGCGCCCGGCCGATTCTCTCTCGGACGCTTCGCGGGACAAGTTGTTTTTTGCCGTGGGTTCCGGCTTGGCTATGGGCGTTACGTCCAAGTTTTGCAGGATGGTATCCATTTTCTCCTGGTCCTCCGCCCGGACAATCAGGGTATACGGGGCGTCTTTGTCCCTTGCTCGGATGGACACGTTCGTGACCTCAAAAATATCCGCCTGCCGTTTGACGGCGGCGACGCTTTCGGGAGGCAGCGGATACACCTTCACGCCCTCTTTGTTGGCGAGCAGGGCCGACAGCTGTTTGACCTGCTCGCGCCCCTGCTTGCTGTCGTCGGACATGGCCAAGACCAGGGCGGCGAGATTTTCCGCCCCCATTTCCTCCAGCCGTTCCGCCGCGGGGTTGCCGCGGATGCTGCCTGTCCGCAGCCCGGAGAACAGCCCCTTCCGCCGGGATGGTACGGGGACTTCCTCTTCCAACCCATCCCTGGGATAGCCGATATTTTCCAGCGTGTGGTTAATCTGGGCGGCCATGTTTGCGGGGGCTACAATGTCCACCGTGTCCTTGGCAGCGTTCCGGCCCCGGACCGCCGCAAACAATACCCCATATCGGCGGGCTTCCCGGCTGAACGGGAACAGGGCTTTGCGCGGGATGGGGATAACGGTCAGCGGTTGGTTGGATTTTGCCAATCGCCGCATGGTCGTGGCTCCTTTGCTCTTTGGGTTGCTCGCCAGCGCGAACAGCAGGGCGGCAAGGTTTTTCGCCCCCAGCGCCGCCAGCCGGACGGCGGCTTCGGTGATCTGGATGCCTGTGCGGAGCATTTGATCCGCCGCATCAGCGCCGATGTCCATACTTCTTTTCCTCCTTCGATTTTGGTTTCTGAGTAGATGCTTGGGCTAGGTTTCCGCGGATGGCGGGGATATCCTCCCGGATGGCTCCGCAGATCGCCAGCTCCCATCGGGCTGTCCGCAGTTCGCCGGTCAGCGATTGGATTTCCGCCCGGAGTGCGCGGGCTTCCTCTTCCGCCGCCCACCGCGCCTGCTTGTACAGCGGCTTGCGCCGAGTGGTGAGTTCCGCGATGCGGGTTTGCAGGGCGGCAATCTGCGCGTCCAGTTCTGCCGCCGTGGTGATATGATGCTCCCGGACGTATCGGAATTGCCGGATATACCGGTGCAGCTTCACGACCTCCGGACGCAGGGGGGCGGCAATCCGAGGGGGCGTCCGGTTCCGCCGAATCTTTCCGAGCAGGTACAGGTAGCGAAAGTAAAGCGCCGGAAAGCCTGTCAGCTTCCGGCGCTTGGAAAAGGGGCCGCGATAGGGAATCCGGGGCGGAAGCCGCAGCCGGGCCGGGGACTTCCCGACAATTTGGCGGGAAGTCCTCCCGCTGCCTGCCGGCGCGGCTTTCCCCCCAGCCTGTCGGGAGACCGGGGCCTCCCGCTGTTCGGCAATCCGCTGCCGGATGGCTTCTTCGGTGTATTCTTTGCCCAGCGATTTCAGCCGGAGGAACCGGGAGCCACCGGACGGACGGACAGCGGCGTACTTGCCCTCGGTTTTCACCTCGTACCCCTGCTTGCGCAGGATGTCAACGAACGCAGCGTAGGTATACGCCTTCCGGATGGCGGCGTCTACGTCCGCTTTCAGCATCCCCCGCAGGGTGGACTTGCCCTCCTGGTGATCCTTCCATTCCACATAGGATTGCCCCCGCCCCTGCGGGATCACCACAGACAAGCCGTTTTCCCGGCAAAGTTCGTCGGTCATTCCCCGGATATCCCGGAAGTAGTCGGCAAAGCTGTTGCGGTACATGTGGCCGTCCAGCAAGGAAACCGGGTTGAACACGATATGGTTATGCAGATGATCGCGGTCAAGGTGGGTGGTGACGACCGCTTCATACTGCCCGGCGAGGTATCGGCGGACAAACTCCGTGCCGATGGCGTGGGCTTGTTCCGGCGTCACCTCGCCGGGGGCAAAGGATTGGATGATGTGGTAGCCTTGGACATGCCGGGCGTCTTCCCGGTTCCATCGCGCCTTGGTTTCCAGCATTTCCCGGTAGGCCGTCTCCACTTGGCAGTTGAAAGCCGTTTCCAGGTACACGGTTTCGTCCTCCGTATGTCCGGCCAGCGCCAATTCGGTTTCCAGCGCCGTTTTTTCCGGGTTGCGGATGTAAGCCAGGCACCGATCCAGCCGGGAGCGGACAACGATGATTTTGGATACGGCCATGCTATACCCCCTCCTTCAGCAGCTTCCACGCCGCCGTAACCAGCGCTTGTGCCTGGGCGAGTTGCTCCGGCGCGGCTTCCCGTGTGGTGTTGGCGACGCGGGCGATCTGGTTTAGATTGTTGCCGATGGCGGACAGCTCCCGCAGCAGGGCGGCGTAGGTATCCGGCGGACGGGGATGGATTTCCTTCCCCATAATCAGGCGGCGGACAAAGGGTTCCATTTTCAGCCCGGCATTGGCGGATTGTTGCTTTAGATATGCGTGTTCTTCCTCCGACAGCCGGACGCTGATTTTGATTCTTCTGGACATAGGCCCTCCTTTCCGGGCATATAGAAAGCCGCCGGCGAAAAACCGGCGGCCTAATGCGTTTTTTCGGTTTTATAGACTGGAATCCGACAGGTCATCAAACAGGATATGTAGGATATCTCGCTTGCCATACAGAATTCGGTCAATATAGATGTCCGTTTGAACCACGCGGTAAAAAACAACATAGTGGCCGGATACCAGGAAACGGTAGTCGCTGTCTACACGGACGACGGAAGAAAGCGGCGACCCGATTTCCGCGTGCTTCTCCAATGGCTGGATGGTGGACAAAATGTTGTTCACGGTGTTTTCCGCCGCGATAACGTTCCCTAAATCCTGCACAATGTAGTCCCATATGCCGTCTAGGTCCTGTAGGGATTCCGGAGAATAGTGGAGTTCATTCTTCATCGGCCCGTTCCCGGAAATGTGCTTTCACTTCATCCGAGGTAAGCCATCCCTTTTCCTCTCCGGATTTTTTCCCTTGAGCCAGTTCGTCCATCAGCCGCAGTGTAGCGTCGGCTTTTTCATAGTCCCGGATATCGACGATTGCGTACCGTCCCCGCCCGTTTTTTGTCAAGAAGACCGGCGCGCCAATCGCCACATCCTGCAAAACGTCCGAATAGTTCCTCAAGTCGGATATGGGCTTGATATTTGGCATGGTTGATCTCCTCCTTTTTGGGATTCTCTTTTTATTATAGCCGGTGCTGCTGTAAAATACAACATCAAATTTACAGCGAATCTAGGGACATTGTCGGGGTTTTAGGGGGACGCCCCCTAACAAGCGGGCATTTGCCGTCAAAATGCCGTGCTTGCTGTTACAGGCGCGGCTCCGCCGCGCCCCCTTAACGGTTTCGGTTTTCCCGATCCTTGACAGGCTGGGGAAAAGAGGAACCGCCGTTTGCCGGAAGGTCAGCGGCTGTCTCTGCTTTTCGGCTTGTGGGGAAAAGCCGGGGTATACCGAGTGACCTGCCCTTGTGGGATGGGTTCTTGTTTGCCGAACAGCAGCATATCCCCGGACTTTACAGGAAATTCCGGATAATAGAGCAGGCGCTTGTACTTTTCTGTTAGTTCGGGGGACAGCGAACAGAAATCTTCCTGCCCGATGCCGCAGACAAAGAACGTACCGAAAATCCCCGTGTTGTTTTCTTCGACATGTTCCCCCACACGACGGTTGAAGGCCAGCCCGTCAATCAGGCCCTCGTCGTTACAGACCAGGGCAACCGGGTCTTGATAGGGATAGGTTGCGTCAATACATCCGCCAACGATTTTCTGCATGGTTTCCAACGTGTGGGGAACAGTAGCCTCATACGGTGCCTTCCCCGGCTCGACAATCAGGATGTGGATATTTTTCATGGTGTTATATCCTTTCAAATCAAAAAACTTCCCGACAAATTGGCGGAAAGTCAGCGGCTTTCCGTGCGAGACTTTCGAATAGCCTGGGCTTGGATTTGGGAGGGCCTTTCCCCCGATAATGGACGGATAAAGTCGATTCGCCCGGCGGCATAAATGGCATTGTTGTTTAGCTGCCGCTGCCATGCTCCTTCAGATGGCGCCCAGCGGAAACCGTTTTGTTTAAGGACGGTTCGCTTGTCCTCATCCGGTTTTTCCTCAAACAGCAGTTGCAGCCGCATCAGCTCGGTATTGGCAACCGCTTTCCCTCCTTCAAACTTCCAGCCAACAAACCCCATATTCTGTTCCAAGGAGTCGATGCGTTTTCGGAGCCGCCGGATTTCCGCATTATTGTTGCTTAATTTATAAGCGGGATAGGGCACTTGCGCCCAGGAGTAATCGGATTTGATTGCTTGGTCGATTTGTTCCGCCTTATCATCAGATATTCCCTCAAAGCCCCGCATCGTCCCGTGCTTGCGGTAATACGCATTGGCCTTTTTCATGTGATCTTGGGCCGCTTCATGTTTTTCCAGCTTCTCTTTCAGCTTATCGAGAGCAGCGGGATCTCCTGCATAGATGGCGGTATTATTCTGTGCTGCTTCGGCTTTTTTCCGATAATATTCCGCCTTTTCGCGGACTTCCATAGACTTGTCGATTTTTCCGACAGCGCGGGTGCGATAGGCTCGGTCGGATTTGTAGCTGTGATGGTCGGTGAGCATGGGTTGTCCCAAAGGGATAGCGTTTAGCATCTGAGAACCGGCATCAAATAAAGCGTCGCTTTCGGCTTCCAATGTCTCCGCTCTTTCCAAATAGCGGCCGATACGCGCCTGTCGCTTTTCTTCATAATCCATAAATGTCCTCCTTTCAAAAAACCTCCCGCCAAATTGACGGGAGGTTACTTATCGGCATTGATTTCCGGCTTGCTGCTGCGGATAAGCGATTGCACGGCCAACAGGCCGTCTAGCGTAGTACAAAGGATGTGGTAGCGCTGGGCGTTCTGTATCAAATCCATCATGCCGTCGTCCGGTTCGGCGTCGCACAGGATTAGGGCGGAGCAGCGGCGCAGGAACAGCAGGGACATGTCCCGGAAATCCTGCTTTTCCTCCGGGATACTGCCGTCCAGAAATTGCGGGAAAAAGATATGCGGGGCAATCGGGGCGTATCCCGCTTCATAGAGTTGTCGGCAATATCGTCCGGCACGGCGGATATCCTCCAAGCGGCTGTCCCCCTCGCTGTAACGGGAACACACATAGATCAGCGGTCTTTTCATCGGGTTCGGCTCCTTTCCTTTTTCATCATCAAATAGTCGTTGTAATCCTTCCCCTTCGGGGGAAAGCGGTCGCGGACAGTATAGGCCCCGTCGCAAAGGCCGTGGATATCGGCGGCAATCCGCCGTCCGGTCGGGTCGTTGTCGGTGCAGATTTCAATGGTGGTTATCTTCGGATGGTCAGCAAGGAATTGACGCAGGGCAATCAGGCTGTCCCCGGCCAGCGCCAGCCGGTGCCGGTCGCACCAGCCTGCCCCCTTTTCCTTTTCCGTGAGCGTGGCATGGGAGAGCGCGTCAATCGGCGCTTCAAACACGGCAACGCAGGGATTCCCCGATTCCGCCGCCGGGAAACAAAAACCGTATTTCTTTTCTGAAAAATCCACGTCCCGCCGGAACCGGCCCGGCCCGGCTTCCCGCACACAGGCAAACCGGGCGGCTCCCTGCGGGTCAAAGCCGACAAAAACGCAGTTATGCGCCATCACCCGTCCCGCATAAAGGCCTTTTTTGGCATAAACGGCTTGTTCATACAGCCTGCCGCTTTGGATGCACTCGTCCAGCACAGTGTCGCAGATTCCGCGGGATTGGAGATAGGAGCGGACATGGCGGTCGGTGTGGTTGGCGGTGGGCAAGGCAAAAACACCCGGGGCCGCTGTGTCCATGCGCTGGACAGGCTGGGGAGAAGGGGAACCAGACAATTCCTGCATGGCTTCCAGAAAGGTATAGTTTTCTACCTTCATCAGATAGTTGAGGGCGGTTGTCCCGCCGATTCCTTCCCGGAACCAACGCCATTTCCCGTTGGATATGACAAGGCTGCTGTGGGTGACGGTACGGTATTCGTGCGGGCCTGCGCGGACTAATTCGTGCGGGCGGCGGGCTTGCAGATAGGAAAGCAGGTCAATCCGCTTGGCTGCGGCCACCTGCTCCGGGCTGTATGGCAGCATGTTGGCACCTCCTGAATTTGAGCAACAAAAAAGCACCCGTTTTTTCGGGCGCTTCTCTCCGTAATCTTCTCCCCAGCATGTTATCCCCCGGAGGGGTGGGAAGGGGGTTTGGGGGAACCCATTTTCCCATGGCAACATGCCGGTATTTCGACACTTCCCCCTGGGTATACTCTTTGGTAGATTTTTGAATAGAGTGCGGACTTTACTTAATTCATTCGGTATGGTAAAATAAAAGTGTAATTTATCCAATGAATAATTATTTCAAAGGAGACGGGCCATGGATATATACGAAGCGGCGAACCGCATGAAACTGGAACGGCTGACAATCTTCGACCTGCCCCTGCGCGTCACGTTTTACGGACGGGTAAGTTCCACATCGGATGAACAACTCAACTCGATTGCCAACCAGGTAGGCTTTTTCATGGATTACATTCAGAAAAACCCAAATTGGACATATATCCAAGGGTACAAAGACGAGATCCGCGGGGAAAGTGCAGAGAACCGCAAGGAATTTTTGCGGATGATCCAAGACGGCAAAAGCGGAAAATTCGACCTGATTATCACGAAAGAAGTTTCCCGCTTCGCGCGCAATACGATTGACAGCTTATCTTATACGCGGGAACTCCTGCACGCCGGAGTGGGTGTATTTTTTCTCAATGACAACATCTGCACCATTGACACCGACAGCGAATTGCGGCTCACCATCATGTCCAGCATCGCCCAAGACGAAGTGCGCAAACTCTCCGAACGGGTAAAATTCGGCCATGCCCGGAGCATTAAAGATGGTGTGGTGCTGGGAAACAGCCGTATTTTCGGCTACGACAAGGCGGCTGGGCGGCTGGTTATCAACGAAAAAGAAGCAGAAATGATTCGCCTGATTTTTGACTTGTACGCTACGGGGCGGTACAGTTCCCGCGCGATTGAAAACGTGCTGTACGAGAAAAATTACCGCAGCCGGAACGGGACGCGGATTATGCACACCACCATCAACAACATCCTCCAAAACCCAAAGTACAAGGGCTACTACGTCGGCGGAAAGGTAAAGATTGTGGACTACCGCACCAAGGAACAGCGCTTCCTCCCGCAAGAGGAATGGACGATGTATAAGGATGAAACCGGCGAAATCGTCCCCGCTATTGTATCGGAGGATTTATGGGATCGTGCCAACCAGGTCTATCTGGCACGCAGCGGCGCTGTCAAAAACCATCAGCACAGCTTAAAAAGCAAAAGCGTATTAACAGGGAAAATTTGGTGCGTCGGCCACGACGAGCCGTATTGGCGGACATCCCACACGCCGCCCGGCGGCGACCCCACCTATCAATGGATATGTGCCGAAAAACGGCGGCACGGGTATAAGGCTTGCAGCTCCATTGCCATTTATGAGACGGAGTTGTATCAGATACTCAAATCTTATATTCTCTCGGTTGCCGACGATATGGAAGGGTATATCGACGAGTTTATTGAGATATTTCAGAGGACGGGTTTAGATACCGATTCAAAGGAACAAGTGGCTCTGGCAGAAAAGGAAATTGAGCGTCTGAACTTAAAAAAGGAAAAGCTGCTCGAACTCTACACCGACGGGATGATTACCAAAGCGGAATTTGGCAAGCGGAACGACGCGCTGAACATGGACATCGAGACGCAAGAACACAAGATACGCGGCCTTCAGCGGGACAAGGAAGCGGAAAAGGCGTATGTAAAGCGGCTGTCGGAAATCCGGGATTTCTTTACCCGGCTGTTTGCCACCGACCCGGATATCAACGAAATGACCGACGAGCAGATGGACGACATCATTCAGGCGGTGATTGAGCGAATCAATGTAACGGCGGTTGACCCCACCTCCATGAAGTTGACAATCCTGCTGAAAATGGGCATTTTCGCCGATGTCCGATATGAACGTCTCAAACGTCGTTCTGGACACATTAGCAAAAAGATGATTCAGCAGTACGAAAACGGCCTGAAGTAATTTCGGCGTTTCGGAAAAACCGCCCGGGAGGCAGCTACCTCCCGGGCGGTTGCCTGTTGTGTCACGGAAAATCTGCCGAAAATTTGTAAAGAGCCCTTGACAAATGCGGAAAATCGGATATAATAATAACGCTGTCTATTTTCAGTATGCTTTTCCAATGGGAGAGGCCAATCTTACATTGCGGAATTGTGTAAGGGTAGCACGACAGACTCTGACTCTGTTTGTCTGGGTTCGAATCCTAGTTCCGCAGCCAAAAGCCGGCTTTGAGCAATGCTTAAAGCCGGCTTTTCCTTTGCTTAGCCACCGGCTCCGATCCATCCGCTTTCCCAGGGGGCGGAGGCAACACGGCGGGATTTTCCAGCCCCTCCGTTCAAAAAACAGCCGCCCGCAAAAAAGCGGGCGGCTGTTCCGGGCTTCCGCCTGCGCCGGGCGGCCCAGAAGGCCCCCAAGGCCGCGGCGGGATTGGGTTATTCCTGGACCTCAAACTGATCCTTGCCTACCCCGCACACGGGGCAGACGAAGTCGTCGGGCAGATCCTCAAAAGCGGTGCCGGGGGCGATCCCCTGGTCCTCCGCACCTTCGTCCGGATCGTAGACATACCCGCAGACGGTGCATACATACTTTGCCATCGCACAACTCTCCTTCCATGATCACAAGTCTATTTTGCCGCGGCGCCCGCCCCCGACCGGGAAGAGGCCGCCGGGAAAACCACAGGGATTGCCAGCCGGATAAAAAAGGGCTATAATGGCGATAAACCCTACAGCCTACGCAGCGCCCGCGGCCTTTTAGCCATCGAAAATGCTTCGGCCGCGATAGCCGCTAAAACAATGCCGCCGCCAAGGCGGAAAGCAAAGGAGTGCATACGCAATGATCCGACCAGCCAACGAACTGCCCGCCGAAAAGCGGGAGCATATGCGGGGCGGCGACGGGACGGTTACCTTAACGCCCGCCTTGCAGCCGGGAGATACCGCCGCCAAGCTGCGCCTGTTCTCCCGCATCACCCTGCCGGCAGGGGCCTCCATCGGCTACCATGTCCACGAAGGGGAAGAGGAGCTGTTCTACTTCCTCTCCGGCACCGCCGAATTCAACGACAACGGGGTGACGCACACCGTCCACGCCGGCGACGCGACCGTCACCGGTTCCGGCCAAGGGCATTCGGTGCGCAACCTGGGGGAGGAACCGGTGGAGATCCTAGCGGTCATCGCCACGCTGTAAAAATCCCCCGCGTCTTGTTTCACTATAAACGATTCTCCGCGGAAAAGCAAGGGAATCGCCCACGATCAACGGAAAATTTTACCGCCGGCCGCCTTCCCGGCTGGGAGGGCGCGCGAAAACCGCCCGCGCAGGAAGTATGGCCTGCACGGGCGGTTTTATGCGTCCGGTGGGAAGGCGTCATCGTAGACGGCCAAGCTATGCTTCCACCGGATACAGCAGCGTGGGATTGGCGGCCAGCAGCTCACCTACCTCGGCCACCACGTTGGTGCGCGCCTGCATCCTGCGGTGTATTGCGCCGCCGGCGCTTTCCTGCTGCTTGATCTGCCAGTTGTCATAAAGCGCGTAAGTCTCCTCCGGGCATTTGATTTGGAACAGCACCTTCCCGCTTTGGTCCTCTCCCGATTCCACCCGCATGGCCGTACGGTACGCGCGGCTGACGCATTCCGAAATTTTTTCCACCAGCTCCTCGTCGTACACCTGGAACCGGAGGGAGCCGCCGGCATCCGAGGGACAGGTCACTTCCACAAAGTAGAGGTTAGAATAATCCAGAATCTCGCCGTTGGCGGAAAGGAAATATGTGGTATTCTCTCCTACGCAGACAAACCGATCCTCCTCCGGGATGTACTGCACCGCTGTAAAAACAGAATCAAATACCGGCTCCCCATTCCGGTCCACCAGCCAAACGCCAGTTTCCGCATGATCCGCCTCATGTTGGCAGGCGATGTATACCGCATCCTTCCGTGAGGGGGAGTGACAGGCCGTCAATGCATAAAAGGCGAAGGGCGTGACCTCGTTTCCCTTAAAATCCAGCAGCGCGCTGCACTGATCCTGGCTCGACTCCTTGTACCGCCCGATCTGCGCAATCAGCCGGTCGGAATCGGCAAAGGCAAGCTCGGTATACCGCGGCGGGATCCGTACGTTTCCCTGCGCGTCCTTCAGGCCGTAGACCCGGTCCGGCACGGCATAATCGCCGTAGGCTTTCCCCTGCGGCCAGGCGCAGGAGAAAATGCGAAAGCCGCTCTCCGGGTCGGTCGCCTCGTCCCTTTCCTCCGAATATTCCGCCGGCGAAAGGGCCGGGGGCATCACGTTTTCGGGTTCCTGCAAGGGGTAGCGCGGCGATACGCTCTCGGCCGGCGGCATCGGGGGATCCCCCTGGCCCGCGACGACAATGCGGCCGCCGGCCGCCTGGAGGGACGGATCCACCGGGACCGCGGGCGTGCCGGACGGCTCCGCCGCGCCGCCCTCCGGTCCCGCCGGGCCGTCCCCCGCCCCGCCCGGTTCTTGCCCGGCCGGGCCCTCCTCTTGGGGCGCTGTGGTGGAAGCGGTACTCCCCGTCCCGGAAGGTGCCTTCTCCTGACGGCGGCAGCCGGCCAGGGACGGCAGGAGCAAAAGGGCCAGCGCCAGGCAGGCCGCCGTCAGGCGGATAGAAGCCGGCCGGCGGCCGTCCTCGCACGCCGGGGAACAGCCTGTCCGGGAAAAAAAGGAACGCATCATACTCCCCCCACTTTTATAAATTCCTGAACAAAAAGCCAAAATGACAGTAAACAAGGAAAGCCTCTTTCCCTTTTCAGTATACCGTTTCGGGGCTGCGGCAGCAAGCCTTTTTTCAGATTTTTTCGTGAAATATATAACACTTATTCTAACAATAGATAATATTCGCTTTTTTATTTAGATGTATTGCCAGATACGGCTTTTTAAGGCTTTTCCCTTCTTGCTTTTTTACCCGCATTCACGGGCCGCGCCTCCGGAAGCCGCGCCGAAAACGCCCGGCTTTTTCTTGGAATTCCTGCGATGCACCTTGCCCAGAAACAGAAAAACCGATATAATGAAATCTCAAGCCAAGTTTACAGGGGCCTGCCGCGCGCAGCCCCGACAAGGACGGCAGGGCTCCCGTCCCGCCGTCCATGCCGAACGGAGGAAACCGCATGCCGAAAAAGAAAAACCGCCCTTACTGGACCCTGCTGGCGCTGGGCCTGGTGGTAGCGGTCGCCGCCGTCCTGGTATTCCAGGTCCTTGATATGGATCCGGAAGCATTCGCGGCGCGTTTTAAGGATTCCCTGGCGGCGATCCCGGTTCTCCTCGGCCTATACCTGCTCAAGGCGGCGACGGTGGTCCTGCTGCCCCAGCCGCTGGTCTATCTGCTGACCGGCTTGCTTTTCTCCCCCCTGGCGGCTTTCCTGCTGACGCTGCTTTTTTTGCTGATGGAGTTTTCAATGGATTATTTTGTCGGCCGGCGCTTCGGGAAAAAATGGCTGGATAAGCTGCTTTCCCTGCTGCGGGGGCGCAACCGGATCCTGGACCGGCTGCTGGCGCTGGATGCCCTCGACCGGTTCGGCTCGATCGCGGCGCTGCGGCTGCTGCCGGGGATTTCAACCGACAGCGTCAGCCTGCTGGCCGGGGCCCAGAACGTAAAATTTTCCCGGTATTTGGCCGCATCCTACGTCGGGGCGCTGCCCCAGGCGGTCACGGTAACGCTGATGGGCGCCTCGGCGCACAACCCGCTCTCCCCCCAGTTCCTGATCCCCATGGGGGTATTCCTTCTCGCGCTGCTGGTCACCTGGGCCGTTTACCGCTGGTTCACCCGCACCAAAGCCGCCGGCAAAAAGGCCGGCGCCGCCGGGAAGGATCCGGTTTGTATGCAAGAGGAGCCGCCCTCTTCCGGCCCGAAGGGAAAAGCACCGCCGTCCGGTTGTGGAAAAAGGAAACAGAAGCCGGCTCCCCTGTCGGAGCATCTGCGGGAGGAGAACGCCGCAGCGGCGGGAAAGGAAGGGACAGAACCATGAAAAAACGGCACGATCATGCGCGGCAGAACCATCCGCTGGAGGCCGCCGGCGCCTTTGCCACCTATCTGCGCATCGGGATCATCGGCCTGCTGGTCCTGATCCAGCTGGCGCTGATGTGGGCGATCACCTATTTCCTGCGGACCAACGCTGCATTTCTCTACGTAATCTTTGATATTGTTTCCCTGTTCACGGTCGTTTCCCTCATCAACCGCCACGACAGCTCCGCCTACCGCATCGCCTGGCTGGTGATTGTCCTGACCATCCCGATTTTCGGCCTGCTGCTTTACTTCGCCTGGGGGCGGGTGGACTTCAACAAGAAGGAGAAGGGCGCCTTTAAGGAATCCTTTACGCTGGGGTTTTCCCTCCTCCCCCAGGAGGAAAAAGCCGCCGCCGCCTTCCGCGAGCAGTGCCCGGGATGCAAAACCTATGCCGGGGCGCTCAGGGAAAACGGCTATCCCCTGTACGACGGCACGGCCGCGCGCTACTTCCCCAGCGGGGAGGAATATTTCGAGCAGCTGGAGCAGGACCTGAAGGAGGCAAAGGAATTCATCTTCCTGGAATATTTCATCGTGGCAACCGGCGTGCTCTGGGACCGGATCCATCAGATCCTGCTGGAAAAAATCCGGCAGGGGGTCGAGGTGCGGTTGCTGTACGACGACGTCGGCTGCTTCTTCAAAATCCCGGACAATTTTGATAAGCTGCTGCGGGCGGAGGGCTTCAAGGCGGCGGTCTTCAGCCCCGCCCACCGCTTTGTTTCGGATTTTTACATGAATTACCGCAACCACCAGAAGATCGTGGTGATTGACGGCCAGGTCGGCTACTGCGGCGGGGTGAACCTGGCGGACGAATACATCAACATCCATTCCAAATTCGGGCATTGGAAGGACGTGGGCATCCGGCTGGAGGGCAGCGCCGTGCGCAGCCTGACCGTCATTTTCCTGCAGATGTGGGACGTCTCCGTCCACCATGTGGGGGAGGATTTTTCCCGCTACCTGCTCGAACGCCCCGTCCCCGGCGCTCAGGGCTTCTTCCAGCCCTACGCGGACGGGCCGGCCAACAACCCGCGCAACCCCGCGCTTGACCTGATTCGCCAGGCGGCAGGCGGCGCGCGGGATTACCTCTGGCTGACCTCCCCCTACCTGATTATTGACCACGACCTGAGCAACGACCTCTGCCTGACGGCCCGCAGCGGGGTCGATGTGCGGATCATCACCCCCGCTATCCCCGACCATTGGTACGTCGGGGTGGTCAACCGGGAAAACTACCGCCATCTCTTGGAGTCCGGTGTGCGGATCTACGAATATACCCCCGGCTTCATCCACGCCAAGCTGATGGTGTTTGACGACCAGTGCGCCACGGTGGGATCGGTCAATCTGGATTTCCGCAGCCTGTTCCTCCACTACGAAAACGGGGTGCTTATTTATGACGCGCCCGCCGTAGCGGATGTAAAAAGGGACATCGCGCATACCCTGTCCCTCTCCCGCGAGATCACCCTTGAGGAGGTGCTGCACCGCCCGTGGTACCGCAAGCTCACCGGGGCGGTGTTCAACCTCTTCGCCCCGCTGATGTAAACGATGCCGTCCGACGGCCAAAGCCGCCAAAAATGCAAAACGAAGCCCCTCTTTCCCAAAGGAAAGGAGGGGCTTCGCCGTATGACTGCCATGAAGCGGTTATCCGGCATAAGGGGCCGCGGTCAAAGGAAGCCGCCCTGCTGACTACCGCGGGGGACAAGCATCCTATCCCCACTACCGCGGGGACAAGCGTCCTATCCCCACTACCGCGGGGATAGGACGGAAAAGGCCGGCAGGTTGCGCAGCACGCCAAACAGGAGGAGCAGCGCAATCATCCCATAGACCAGGACGGCCTGCCAGCGGGACAGCCGGCTATCCCCGGTATGTATGTACCGTACCACGCTGACGGCCAGTACCGCCATCCCGGGCGGAAGCAGGACGAACAGCGCCATATTGCTGTAAAAGGCGCCCGCAAAATCCAACCGCAGCAGCGCCAGGCAGAAGCGGGAAACCCCGCAGCCGGGGCAGTACAGCCCCGTCAGCGTATGGATGGGGCAGGGGATCCCCACGCCGGTCAGCCAAACAAACAAAGCGTACCCGCCGCCGGCCAGGCAAAGAACC